>NZ_CP154625.1:617800-926700 GCF_051148895.1 Terrisporobacter vanillatitrophus | reverse complement strand
ACAGTAGATGTATATGTAGGTATATATGATTGTTTCTGTTTATATTGTAAGAAGCCTCCACCTATCATAAAAAGTAATATTATAGAAATTATTACAAGTTTTCTTCTTTTTATGATATCTATATATTCTGCTAAATTTATTGCTTCTCCCATTTTTTCCTCCTGACTAGCTTATTGAAATTATTTTAGAATCATTTAACTTTTCTAAAAACTCTAGAACATTTTCTTCACATTCATTTCTATTTGTATCGTACTCTTCTAATAATGAATCTATTATTTTATTAACTTCTATAGGTTCTTCTATTAGTTGCCAAATTCTACTTCCCACACTATTAAGGGAAAAGTATCTTCCTTCTTCTAGATCCATCATTACTAAGTCTCCATTTAAATCAGTAGTATCTATATCTTTTCTATGAGAAACTATAGTATTTATACTTATCATCTTACTCCTCCTTAATTGTTTCCATTAAAATTTTCCATTGTTGCGTGTCCTTCTTGACTTATACCATCTTTTTTTACTACTTTGTATATTGTCATAAACAATATTTTTATATCTAGCAGAATATTGAATTTTTCCACATACTCCACATCATATTTTAATTTTTCACTCCAGCTTATGGAGTTTCGCCCGTTAATCTGTGCTAACCCAGTTATTCCCGGCTTCATATTATGTCTTTTATTTTGTTCATCAGAATATAATTCTAAGTATTCCACCAGCAATGGTCTTGGCCCTACCAGACTCATTTCCCCCTTTAATACATTAAATAACTCTGGTAGTTCATCCAAACTGGTACTTCTAAGTTTTTTTCCAAAAGACGTTAGTCTTTCTTCATCTGACAAAACTTCTCCCCATTTATTCCTTTTGTCCAGCATACTTCTAAACTTCATCATTTCAAAGATTTGTCCATTTTTACCTGGCCTTTGTTGACGAAATATTATTGGTGAGCCTAGGTTCCTATATACTAAAAAGCTTACTAGTAAATAAACTGGTGATAAAATAATTATTCCAAATAAGGCTCCCAAAATATCTATTATTCTTTTAAGCATCAAGTGAAAGTGCAACTTCCTCCACCTCACTTTTTCTAAAGATATAAGTAGGTACAATACTCTTCATCACATACCTAACTTCATCTTTGTCTTCTCTCTCTGCCACATCTTGCAAATCTTTCAACCTATGAAAAAACTCCCCTTCGTCAAATTCAATAGGTTGTCCCACATGAATTTTATCTTTTCCTGTGTCTCTTAAACCTTCTTCATTCATAAGTATTTCTTCATATAACTTTTCACCAGCTCTGAGTCCTGTGAATTCAATCTTTATATCCACATCCGGCTCCAAACCACTAAGTGAAATAAGATTTTTTGCCAAATCGAGAATTTTCACTGGTTCTCCCATGTTTAGCACGAATATTTCGCCACCCCTAGCGATTGTTCCTGCTTCCAATACCAGTGATACAGCTTCTGGAATTGTCATAAAAAATCTTGTTATTTCTGGATGAGTTACTTTTACTGGTCCTCCTTCTTCTATTTGTTTTTTGAATAGAGGAACTACAGAACCATTACTTCCTAAAACGTTTCCAAATCTTACTGCTACAAACTCTGTTTCACTACTTTTGTTTAGAGTTTGTACTATCATTTCGCAGCATCTTTTACTTGCACCCATTATATTTGTTGGATTTACTGCTTTATCTGTGGAGATTAATACAAATCTTTTTACCTTGTATTTTGCTGAAAGCTCTGCCATGTTTAACGTTCCGAATACGTTGTTTTTTATGGCTTCACAAGGGCTATCTTCCATAAGAGGCACATGTTTATGTGCTGCAGCATGGAATACTATTTCCGGCTGGTAGTTTATAAAAATTTCTTCCATCCTGCTTTTGTCTCTTACTGATGCAATCAAAACCTTTAAGTCCAGATCATTATATTTTCTTATTAATTCTTGTTGAAGTTCGTATACATTGTTTTCATAGATATCTACTAAAATCAACTCTCTAGGATCTAATGAAGATATTTGTCTGCAAAGTTCTGAGCCAATGGAGCCCCCTGCTCCTGTTACTAACACTTTTTTCCCCTTTAAAAAGCGAAGTACTTCTTTGTCTCTGATTTTTACACTTTCTCTTCCTAGTAAATCTTCTATGTCCACATGTCTAATGTTTTTTATGCTAACTTTTCCATCAATAAGTTCATAAATTCCTGGTATTGTTTTTATTTTGCACTTTGTTTTCTTGCAAATTTGCATAATCTCTTTTTTTCTTTTTCTTGTTATTTTAGCTATACTAAAAATAATCTCATCAATTTCTAAATTTCGTGCTATTTTCTCTATATCATCAGTTGTTCCTATTACAGGTACATTGTAATAAGATTTTCCTAGCTTATTTTCATTGTCATCAATTATTCCCACAGGATACATATTAAGCTGTGGATTTTCAAACATTTCTTTTAAAATAAGATTACCCGCTGAACCCGCTCCAACTATCAATACTTTTAATCTATTTTCCATATTTTCATTTAACCTAAAATAAAGTATTGCTTTTCTTCCTGTTCTATATAAAATTCTTATACTACACATTCCCACATGAATAAATAAGGCATTTATTACATAGAAAATTCCATCATAGTTAATTCCCTCTATTTTTAAAATAATAAAATACGAAAAAGTTGAGATTATAGTAGATAATAAGATCATTATGATTTCTCTGTCCACACTGGTAGACCATAATGTTCTATAAATTCCGGAGATTGAAAATATTGTTAGAAATACTATTATCATTGTTAGTAATGGTAATAATATATTATGTTGCGAATAAGAAATTTTAGTGGTAGCTGATAAAGATATGATAAAAGCCCCTATAAAGATTATGGTGTCAGATATTAGTAAGACCCCCTGTCTATATCTAAAATCACCATACTCCTTGCTGTAGTAATTGATTTTCTCTAAAATTTTAGCCCCCATTTAGCCATCTCCCCATAAACAACCAATCCATACCCCTACAAATTAGTTATCATCTTTTGTTCTGAAATATTTACATTTGTCATTTTATCTACTCTGAAATAAGTTGTTTCATTATTACTATCATTAGCAGATATTAAGTAATAATTTTCGTGATCATTTAACATACCTATTGGCTTAATTTTTAAACATTCCCCCTCTTTGTCATTGCAACCTAGCTCCTGATTGCAGTTGTCGTAATAATAGTTAAAAGTAATTTTTTTATTTTGCATAATTGCTTTATTAATAAGATCAATATTGCTATAAATCCCCTCATTCATAGTTTTAGAAGTCTCATCAATAACTACATTACTTTCAACAATCCTACCCCTGTAAATAAAATTAAGTGTACTTATTTTTTCTAGAAGTTCTTCCGTTTTTTTCTTGGTGATAAATTTGCTAGATTTTACTGAATCCATTAAAAGTTTTAACTCATACTCATGAAAAAAAAAGTCATAAAGAAAATACCCCTCTTTTTCTTTATCATAATCACTGACTTTTAAACCAATCTGCCTCATATCTTTAATATAAGCATACATAGTTCTTCTGTCTAAGGTTATACCAAGCTTTTCTTTCATATATTTGTTTATTTCTTTTATGGATATGGAAACATCTTCACTAGAATAAGTTCTCAAAATATTAATAAAGGTGCAGAATTTAATATTATTGCTTACTTTTTCCATATAAATCCTCCCATAATTACCGATATAAAAAAGCTTATATATATTTTCGATTATAAATGGAAAACTTTGCTAATTTATATCTAAGTTTATTATATATATATTCAAAAAAATGTACAACTAAATTGTACATTTTTTTGGACATGATTCGTTCTAACTTTTTCGACATTTTTCTTTTTTGAGTTCCTTAATTAAAGCAATTCCAATGGCTACAATAACGAAGGCAAAAGGGAAGGACACCACTATGGCGAAGCGTTGGAGTATATCCAGCCCTCCTAACATTATAAATACAATGGCAAATAAAGCTTGAATAATTCCCCATATTATTTTATTTATGTTCTTAGGATTTAAGCTTCCTCTAGAAGTAAACATACTAAGTACATATATGGCTGAGTTTGCTGAAGTAATAAAAAAAGTAAATAATAAGAATATGGCTGTTATGGAAAATACAAATCCACCTTTATAGTGAGAAAATACTTTAAACAAGCTGGTATCTGTACATGTGATTGCTTCTTTTGCAAAGTCATAACCTAAATTCATACCCATCATTCCAAAAATTACAAACCAAAGCATACATATAATAGAAGGAATTATAATAACTCCTAAAATAAATTCTCTTATGGTTCTTCCTTTTGATATTCTTGCTATAAAAACTCCCACAAAAGATGACCAAGAAATCCAATAAGCCCAGTAAAAAATTCTCCATTTGTATACCCATTCATTACTAGTAATAGGATTTATAAATAAACTTTGTGACACAAAATAGTTAATATAATCACCCACACCATTTACAAATGTATTCATAATTTCTGAAGTAGGCCCTACAAAGAAACATCCCACAACAAGAATAGTGGCTAGGGTTAAATTTATGTTTGATAATTGTTTCATTCCTCTGTCCAATCCACCAACAGCTGTATATATGTAAATTACTGTTATTACTAATATAATAAGAAGTTGAAGTTTGAAAGTATTTTTTATTCCAAATAAATACTCCACTCCTCCTCCAATTTGCATAGTTCCCAGTCCCATAGATGCTGCCACTCCTATTACTGTAATAAAAATAGCAAGCACATCTACTATTAACTTTATATAATTTTTGTATTTATTATTTTCCAAAATAGGATCTAAAGTAGAACTAATAAGTCCCTGTCTTCCTTTTCTAAATTGAAAATAGGCCAAAGAAACTCCTATAACTGCATAAGAAACCCAAGACATGACACCCCAGTGAATAAAGCTTTGCTCTATGGCAAACCTAATTGCATCCTCGCTTCCACCTACTGCATTTAGTGGATTAACAAAATGGCTCATAGGCTCCCATGCTCCAAAAAACACTAGACCTATACCCATTCCAGCCCCAAACAGCATGGAAAACCACACTACATTGCTAAACTCTGGCTTGTCGTTGTCCTTTCCCAGCTTTATATCTCCATACTTACTAAAGGCCAAATACAAAGAGAAAATGAAAATTCCCAGCATAAGCATAAGATACATGGGACTAAATTTATCTACAAGTACATTGAATAACTTTGTTGATATGTAATTAAATTTCTCTGGAAATAAAATCCCCACAGATACCACCGTGGCTGTTAATAATAAAGAAAATATGAGCACATAGTTTCTGTTTTTCTGTCTCTTTATCCTAGTTTTATTGTTTACTGATCTTAAAAACATATTATCCCCCCATTTATTTTGATATAATTTATTATTCAAAATCATGGTGAAATAGAACTCTATGAAAAAGAATGAAATTTATTACTTATTTTTAGTGATTATGGTTAAACTTATAAAAAATGCTTTTTTTATTAATTGAAAGGTGTAATTAAAATGAAATCATTGTTTAAATTTAATGAAATAATTATCTTAGTGGTAGGCTGTTTATTTATGGCTATTTCCATAAACATGTTCTTAAATCCTCACAATATTGCACCAGGAGGACTTACGGGTGTGGCAATTATTATTAATACCTTAACTGGATTGCCAATTTGGTTAATAAATATAGTTTTTGATATACCTTTATTTCTATTTGCTTTTAGAATTCTTGGTAAAAAAGATGCCTCTAAAACACTACTTGGCATATTATTTCTTACGGCTTCATTGAAAGTAACTGAGAATCTAGGAAATATTAATGTGACTAATGATGTACTTTTGTCTTCCATTTCTGGTGGTATTATACTTGGAATAGCCTTGGGACTTATTTTTAGAATAAACGGAAGTACTGGTGGTACTGATTTAATAGGACTTTTGGCAAATAAGACTTTTCCTTCCCTTAGCGTTGCCACACTTATGGGTTTTGCCGATGGATGCATTGTAATTTTATCAGGTGTTGTTAGTAGAAATATAGAAATTGCCCTTTATTCTGCTATAGCTCTATACATAATAGTAAAAGCTAGTGATGTAGTGGTAGAAGGTATTAATACATCATCATCTTTTATGATAATTTCTGATAAATATGTGGAAATTGGTAATGCTATCAGAGATGAACTGGAAAGAGGTGCAACCATATTAAAAGGCCAAGGGTTGTATACTGGAAATGATAAAAACTTACTTCTTGTTGTAGTTTCTAAAAAGGAAGTAGTAATCTTAAAGAAACTTGTTAAAAATATAGATCCAAATTCATTTATCATTGTAAGTGATATTTTTGAAGCTCTTGGTGAAGGGTTTAAATCCATATAAAATTTAATAAAGATAGTATGCATTGGAGATATACATACTATCTTTTTATCTATTCAAAATCTTTACTATTTATTTTTTGCCCTGGGCCCTTCACTATAAATTCTTCATCAAACACACCTAACAAGGCTTTTTCCATTATTGACAAATCACCCTCTACAATTTCATAAGATAAATCAAGATCATCACACAAAGATTGAATTTTATCCATTATATCTTCCACATCATAAGCCTTTGTATTTATAATCCTTATGTATTCATAGTTATCCATCATCATTCTGTACATGTTTATTGCTTTTTTATCTCCATACTTTTCTTTCATTTTTATAATCTCATGATACAAACTATTATCATTTTCTATATATCTTTTAGTAAAAAAATAAGTTCTTTCACTTTTTTTTAATTTTTTTCTTTTCTCATCTCCACCTAAATATAAAGATATACAGTCACTTACTTTTGGCAAAATTAGTTTAGAGTAATCTGATTTAAGTTCTAAGGTTGCATTTCCACATTGTCCATATAATAAAGTTATAGTTTCATATTCTTTATTTTCATCTATTATTTCTTGTAACTTTAAATTTAATTTTTCTGGACTATTATGATATTTTGAGTCCATATATATTATTTGTGGAATATATTTTATATTATTATTTTTAGTTATTTTTTCACAAAGCATGGTAACTTCATCTTTTAAATTTTCACATATTATAATTAAATTTTTCAAAGTACTCTCTCCTTCATATATTTTATAGCATTAGAGAATCTGTAAAAATTTTATTGAAATCCTTATGATTAGCCAACTCCACATGCTTTATATTGTTAGTCAGTTCCTTCATATTATCAAACGTATCCTTATGCAGAAGAATTTGAATAGCTCCACTTCCTGCTGCATTTCCTATTATTTGAACTTTTTCATTTTCAATATTTGGTATCATTTTTATTTTTTTTATGTTATTAATGTCTAAGTTACTTCCAAAAGCTCCTGCTATAAGTATTTTATCTAATTTTTCTATCTGTCCTTCTAACATAAGTAGTTCTATTCCCGTTCTTACTGCTGCTTTGGCTAGTTGTAAATTAGCTATATCTTCTTGAACAATACTAACTTTTTTACTATTTTTATTATTAGATAGTACAATTTCATAGGATTTTTCTTCTTTATTTATTCTTGCTTTGATTTTTTGTGATACATAATCTCCTAGTTTTTCTGGTTTAACTATCCTTCCTTGTGGAAGAATTATATTTTTTTGGACTAAATGACTTATTAAATTTATATATCCACTACCACAAATACCCACAGGATTTTCTTTATTTTCTATTGTTTTTATATTAATATCATTTTCTAAATCTATTTCACAGGAATATATTGCCCCCTCGCTGGCCCTCATTCCATATTTCATGTTGGCTCCTTCAAAGGCTGGACCGGCTGCAGTGGAGCAAACTAAAATTTCTTCATTAGTTTTTAATGCTAGCTCACAGTTTGTTCCAATATCTATAAGCAATATATTTCCCTTCATATTTTTCATATCACTACTTATTATTGCTCCTAAAGTGTCAGAGCCCACATATCCACCTATATTAGGAAGTAATATAAATCTAGTGTTTTCGTCTAAACTATGAAGATTTAGTAAATTCACTCTTCCTATAACTTTATCTGAAAATACTGAATTAAAGGGTGCTCTTGCTATTCCATTTACACTTGCTCCCATAAGGAAATGGCTCATAGTTGTATTTCCAACCATACTAACAATACTTATATCTTCCTTATCTACTTTATTGTAAACAATAAGTTTTTCTATTATTTTATTAATAGTTATTGATATTTCATTTTGAACTTCTTCTTTATTTTTTTTATTTTCTGTTGAGTAATTTATTCTAGATATTACATCTGCTCCGTATTTCTTTTGCTCATTAAGATTTGATTTAGTGTCTATAATTTCTCCATTAACTAAATTTATAAGATATGCTGCTACAGTAGTTGTCCCAATGTCTATGGCAATACCATAGTTTTGATTTTCATGATTATTTCCTTGTATTTTAACTATTTCATCATTTAAAATAGTTACTGTTACTTTATAGTCATTTTCTAGTAAAATTTCTTGTAAATTCCCAATCAAGTTTATATCAAGTTTATAATTCCTATTATTTTTTGTCTTCAAATAATCTAATATTCTTTTCATATCACTTCTTTGATCTTTTAGTGAAGGCAAAGGCAATTCTAAATATATTTTTTCTACTATGGTGTTTATTTTTTTATTACTTTTTATAATTTTACCTTTTTCAACTATATCCTTATTTTTATCAATAATTTCTATACTTATATCTCCAAGTATACTTCTTTCACAAGCCAGTACTATTTTTTCATTTATTTCTTTTTCACTTAATAATTTTTTTTCATTGTCTGTTATATTACTAATTTTACCTTCGAGTACTTTAATTTTGCATTTTCCACATTTTCCTTTTCCACCACAAGTTGATTCTACTGATATATTGTTTTCATTTAACGCATCTATTAACTTACTACCCTCTTCAACTTTTATATTATAATTATCTGGTAAAACCTTTAAATTAATTTTTTCCCCCATAGATTTTCCCCTACCTTATAAATTTTACTATCTAACTTTATTCTATATCATTAGATATAAATTCACAATTTCAATATAATATATGTTAATAAACTTATAAATCAAAACAGAGCTTGTAATTTATCAAAATCAGATAATTTACAAGCTCTGTTATATACTTCAAAAATATAGTTACTATTGTGATAATTGTATAAGTTCATTATGCCACTGTTCCTTCTCTAGTTTTTTCAATACTAATATACACAGGAGTTCTTTCTTTGAACATACAAACATATCTGTAATCTAAAAACTCTAGCATATCATAAGCCTTATAAAAATCCTTACAAAGGTCCTTTGCTTGGTGTGAATCTGAACCAACTGTAATAATTTCTCCGCCCAGCTCTTTATATCTTTGAAGAATATTTTGATTAGGATGCATTGCTTCCAAGTTGTATCTTATACCAGATGTGTTTATCTCTATACCTTTTCCACTTTCAATAATTGTCTTCAACAAAGTATCTAGTACGTCTTTATAATCATTATAAATTACCTTATTATTTTCATAGTTTCCATATCTTACAATATAATCTAAATGTCCATAAGTATCAAAGTTCTTAAATTCACTTACTGTTTCTAAAATACTTGTAAAATACTTTCTATAGGCTTCTTCTTTACTGTATCCCTCAAAGAACTTAGGATCAGGCACATTAATTTTATCTACTGTATGAGTTGAACACAATACAAAATCAAAAGCATATTTATTTATTATATTATTTATTTCATCTTTTAAATGATTTTGGTAACCTACTTCTATCCCTTTATAAAGATTAATATAATTTTTGTACTTCCATTGGAACTCTTCAATAGCTTTACAGTATTTTTCAAAATCAATACTAAATTTATCTGTATTGTACTCCATATGATCAGTAAAAGTTAAATGAACCACTCCCATATCCATAGCCTTTTTTATTATTTTTTCCATAGAATCCTTACCATCTCTTGAAAAAGTTGTGTGCACATGATTGTCTAACATATTCATTAATATCAGTCTCCTTTATATTTTTTGTTACAATAAATATCTTTTAATATGAATTTTCCATCTTAATAAGATTATTGTATACACTTATATAATATATATTTTTTATAAGACTTACATTAAGATGAGGTAAAGACTTTGTTATAAATATGTAAAATTCGCTTCGCTCATGTCGCCAACGATGTGCCTTCGCTACCGCTTCAGGCAAATCCGTTGCTCAAAATTCGTTGCTCAAAAAGAAGCGCCAACTTAAGTTGACGCTTTTTAATTATTTTATATTTTTTAATATAGCAACAAGATATTTCCAAGTTCTTTCTGTGGATAATATATCTAAATGCTCATTTGGTGTATGAACATCAAATAAATTTGGTCCTATTGATATTGCTTGTGCTCCTTTTATTGCATCTAGTAATAATCCACATTCTAATCCTGCATGTATTGCTACTATTTCAGGTTTTTTACCCATTAATTCTTCATATGCATCTACACAAATTTTCTCTAAGTTTGAGTTTTTTGCATATTCCCACTCTGGGTAATCATCCATTAAATCTAATTTAACTCCTAATTTATTACATAATAAAGTCATTCTATTATTTAAATCTTCTTTTAAACTTTTTACTGAACTTCTAGTAGCAAATTCAAATACAAAGTTTTCTTCTTTGTTAGAGATAACACCTAAGTTAGTAGAACTTTCAACAAGTCCTTTAATATCCATACTCATTGTTTGGATACCTCTTGGCATTAAATTAATTAACTCAATTATATTTTCTTTGCATTTATCATTTAAAACTTTATCATATACTTTTTCACATTTTTCAAATTCTATTGTTACATCTGGATCTGAAGTTTTATATTCATTTTTGAATACTTGCAAAGTATTGTTTATCTCTTTTTCTAAGTTACCTTCATCATTGCTATTTACAAGTATTATAGATTCTGCCTCACGAGGAATAGCATTATTTTTAAGTCCACCTTCAACAGATACTAAATCAAATTCTATATTGCAAACATTTGAAATATGATTTAAAAGTCTACCCATTAATACATTAGAGTTAGCTCTTTGCTTGTCTATTTCCATTCCTGAGTGTCCCCCAAGAAGACCTTTTATATCTATTTTATAAGCTGATTTTTTATTTTCAACTGCCTTATATTCTTTCTCAACTGTTACTACTGCAGTAACACCACCTGCACAACTTACAGTTATTGTTCCTTCTTCTTCTGAGTCAAGATTTATTATATATTGACCTTTAAATAATTCCCCCTGTATGTTCATTGCACCATTCATAGTTTCTTCTTCATCTGCTGTAAAAATAATTTCTAAAGCTGGATGTTCTATATCATCTGATGCAAGTAAAGCAAGACCCATGGCTACTGCTATTCCATTGTCTGCACCTAAAGTTGTGTCTGTAGCATATAAGCAATCTCCATCTACTCTTAATTCTATTGGATCTTTTGTGAAATCATGTTCTTTTCCTTTATTTTTTTCACAAACCATGTCCATATGTCCTTGAATTATAACAGTAGGAGCATTTTCGTAGGATTTAGTAGCTTGCTTTTTAATTAAAACATTTAAATTTTCATCTTGTACTACTTCCAACCCTAATTTTTTTCCTTCATTCGCTAAATAATCACTAATTCCTTGTTCATTTCCTGAACCTCTAGGTATTTTTGATATTTCTGCAAAATAATTAAATACTAATTCTGGTTGTAAATTTCCTATTTCCATTTTAATTCTCCTTTCAATTAAAAAGATTTAAAGAGAAAACATTTACGTTTTCTCTTTATGTTTATAATTTTTAAATTTATATTATGTAATTCTTTTAAATTTTTCTACTATCAATTCTTTATTATACTAACATCATAGCTAAGCATAAGATTATTGATGATGATATAAATATTGCAACTAAAACTTTACTTACAAACTTAACCCATGTAGCATAATCTACTTTTGCTATAGCCAAAGCTCCCATTATTACACCACTTGTTGGTGTTACTAAGTTAACTAATCCACTACCTGCACTGAATATAGATATTATTACTTCAGATTTGAATCCTAAAGATATTGCTAATGGTCCAAATATAGGCATTGATAAACCAGCTAAACCAGAAGTTGATGGTATAAAGAATGATAACACCATATATATTAAGAATGCTGCTATTGTAAATACTATAGGTGACATTCCATTTAACATTGATGATGCTGAACTTAATACATAATTATCTAATCCAGTCGTGCTCATAATTACTGATATACCTTTAGATACACCTATAACTAATGCAACTCCAACCATATCAGCTGCTCCATCCATAAATGCTCCTATAATATTTTTTTCATTCATTCTGTAAACTATACCTATAACAATTGACATTATTACAAACCACATACCTAGTTCAGAGAACCACCAATTCCCTAGTGATGATCCTGTTAAGAATGATGTATTTGCAAATATTGTTACTCCAAATTCTTCCCAAGGAATTACTGCTGCTACCATTACTATAAATGTTAAAGCAAATAATCCAAGAACTATTTTTCTCTTAGTAGTAAATTCAACTACTTCTTCACTTGTATCATTTCCTACAAATGCCTCATGTGCTTCTTTTATTTCTCTTTCTGATAATAATGAAGCATTTTTATCTTTTTGAACTTTCTTTGCATAAGCCATAACAAAGTAGATAGATATTAATAATGATGATACCCATAATGCCACACCAGTTCCTATAACTATTACCTGGTTAACTTCTATACCTACTCCATTTAATGCTCCTATACTAGTTGAAACTAAGAATGGGTTTACAGTAGAACCTAAAACTCCACAACCTGCTCCAAGTATAATAGTTCCTGCTGAAACTAATGGGTCAAACCCTGCTACTATCATAGTTGTTGTAACTAATGCAACAAATGCTATAGTTTCCTCAGCCATACCAAAACTAGTTCCTCCTAAAGAGAATATTAACATAAGTACTGGTATTAATATTAATTCTTTACCATTTAATTTTGTAACAACAGACCCTATCCCTGCATCTAGTGCTCCTGTTTTTGCTGTTACTCCTAAAAAACCTCCTATTAATAAAACAAATATTGCTATATCAATAGCCTCGTTTAAACCGTTTATCGGTGCCATAACTAAATCTGAAAATTTAGCCGCTGTAACTCCAGGTATAAATTGTGTTGCTAAAGCTATAAGTGCTGTAATAATTAATAACACAGTATAAGCTGATGGCAATGTAAACGATTTCTTCTTTTTTGTTGATGCATCCATTTTTAAATCTCCTTTGATGTCCTCTTTCAACAAACATTTTATTTTTTTAATTAAGTTGTTTCTATTTGTATCATGTTTTGTTGAATATTTTTTATTTCATGTAAATAATACCATATTTCGTCAAAAATTTAACTAGAAATTTTTTCCATTTTCTTCCAAAATTAATCTAAAAATTATTAATTTTCATAAAATTTGTGTTTTTGTTTTCACGCAAAAAAAACTAGGCTATTGCCTAGTTTATTATTGGAGCTGGTGATAGGAATCGAACCTACAACCTGCTGATTACAAGTCAGCTGCTCTACCGTTGAGCCACACCAGCTAATCAAGTTATTGTTATACTAATTAGTTAATTAGTACTTTCAAAACTGCTAACATTTAATGTTTCCATTATATTTATTGGTCAAGTCCTCGACCTATTAGTATCAGTAAGCTACATATGTTACCACACTTCCACCTCTGACCTATCAACCATGTAGTCTTCATGGGGTCTTAACCTTACGGTGGGAAATCTTATCTTGAAGTAGGCTTCGCGCTTAGATGCTTTCAGCGCTTATCCTTTCCGTACTTAGCTACCCAGCTATGCCCTTGGCAGGACAACTGGTACACCAGCGGTACGTCCATCCCGGTCCTCTCGTACTAAGGACAGGTCTCCTCAAATTTCCTACGCCTGCGACGGATAGGGACCGAACTGTCTCACGACGTTCTGAACCCAGCTCGCGTACCACTTTAATGGGCGAACAGCCCAACCCTTGGGACCTACTACAGCCCCAGGATGTGATGAGCCGACATCGAGGTGCCAAACCTCCCCGTCGATGTGGACTCTTGGGGGAGATCAGCCTGTTATCCCCAGGGTAGCTTTTATCCGTTGAGCGATGGCCCTTCCATGCGGTACCACCGGATCACTAAGTCCGACTTTCGTCCTTGCTCGACCTGTATGTCTTGCAATCAAGCTCTCTTCTGCCTTTACACTCTTCGTACGATTTCCGACCGTACTGAGAGAACCTTTGAGCGCCTCCGTTACTTTTTAGGAGGCGACCGCCCCAGTCAAACTGTCCACCTGACAGTGTCCCACTACCTGATTCAAGGCAGCTGGTTAGAATCCCAGTACTACAAGGGTGGTATCCCAAGGATGGCTCCACACAGACTGACGTCCATGCTTCATAGCCTCCCACCTATCCTGTACATGTAGCACCGAGACTCAATGTCAAGCTACAGTAAAGCTCCATGGGGTCTTTCCGTCCTGTCGCAGGTAACCGGCATCTTCACCGGTATTACAATTTCACCCAGTCTGTTGTTGAGACAGTGCCCAAATCGTTACGCCTTTCGTGCGGGTCGGAACTTACCCGACAAGGAATTTCGCTACCTTAGGACCGTTATAGTTACGGCCGCCGTTTACTGGGGCTTAAGTTCACTGCTTCGGTTGTCCTAACAGATCCCCTTAACCTTCCAGCACCGGGCAGGCGTCAGCTCCTATACATCGTCTTGCGACTTAGCAGAAACCTATGTTTTTGGTAAACAGTCGCTTGGGCCTATTCTCTGCGGCCATGTTTCCATGGCACCCCTTCTCCCTAAGTTACGGGGTCATTTTGCCGAGTTCCTTAACAACAGTTCTCTGGCTGGCCTTAGGATACTCTCCTCACCCACCTGTGTCGGTTTGCGGTACAGGCACCTTTAACCTCGATAGAGACTTTTCTCGACAGTGTGAAATCAGCTACTTCGCTACTAAATTTCGCTCCGCATCGTACCCCAGCATTATTCTAACGGATTTGCCTATTAGAACTGCCTCAATACTTGCCCGTACATAACCAACAGTACGGTTAGCTTATCCTTCTGTGTCATCCCATTTCTCAAACGGTTATTGGTGGTACAGGAATATCAACCTGTTGTCCATCACCTACGCCTTTCGGCCTCGGCTTAGGTCCTGACTAACCCAGGGCGGACGAACCTTCCCCTGGAAACCTTGGGTTTACGGCCTGTGGGATTCTCACCCACATCTCGCTACTCATGCCAACATTCTCACTTCTATACAGTCCACATCTCCTTACGGTAATGCTTCAATCCGTATAGAAAGCTCTCCTACCCATCATAAATGATGCCGTAGCTTCGGTAGTACGTTTTAGCCCCGGAAATTTTCGGCGCAGGATCACTCGACCAGTGAGCTATTACGCACTCTTTAAATGAGTGGCTGCTTCTAAGCCAACATCCTGGTTGTCTGTGCAATCCCACATCCTTTACCACTTAACGTACATTTAGGGACCTTAGCTGACGATCTGGGCTGTTGCCCTTTTGACTATGAATCTTATCACCCACAGTCTGACTCCCAAGTATAAGAATACGGCATTCGGAGTTTGATAGTCTTCGGTAAGTGCAATACCCCCTAGGACATTCAGTGCTCTACCTCCGCTTCTCTAAACCTTGAGGCTAGCCCTAAAGCTATTTCGGAGAGAACCAGCTATCTCCGGGCTCGATTGGAATTTCACCGCTATCCACAGGTCATCCCCGAGCTTTTCAACGCTCGTGGGTTCGGTCCTCCACGAAATTTTACTTTCGCTTCAACCTGCCCATGGATAGGTCGCCCGGTTTCGGGTCTACGTCAACTAACTAAACGCCCAGTTAAGACTCGCTTTCGCTACGGCTCCACACCTTAAGTGCTTAACCTTGCTAGGTAACGTAACTCGTTGGCCCGTTCTACAAAAAGTACGCAGTCACACAAGTAATGTGCTCCTACAGCTTGTAAGTGTAGGGTTTCAGGTTCTATTTCACTCCCCTCCCGGGGTTCTTTTCACCTTTCCCTCACGGTACTATACGCTATCGGTCACTAGGTAGTATTTAGGCTTGGAGGATGGTCCCTCCTGCTTCCCACAGGGTTTCACGTGTCCCGTGGTACTCTGGATCATATCTAGAGTCTTATTCTTTAAACTACGTGGCTTTTACACTTTATAGCGGAGCTTTCCAACTCTCTTCGTCTTGAATAAGTGATTCTGTTATGATATGTCCGCAACCCCAACAAAGAAAACTTTATTGGTTTGGCCTGTTCCGCGTTCGCTCGCCGCTACTTACGGAATCGAATTTCTTTCTCTTCCTCCGGGTACTTAGATGTTTCAGTTCCCCGGGTTCCCCTGGCATGACTATGTATTCATCATACCATACTTAGACATTACTCTAAGTGAGTTTCCTCATTCGGAAATCTTGGGATCAAAGTTTACGTGCAACTCCCCCAAGCTTATCGCAGCTTATCGCGTCCTTCATCGGCTCCTAGTGCCAAGGCATTCGCCCTACACCCTTAATAACTTGACCAGTTATCAAAGTTTGATATTTTTAAAAGTTATCTTCTTTATATGATATATTTTTTAAGAAGTTTATCTTCTTCTTTTATAATGTCATATCACTAAATGTTATGCAGTTTTCAAAGTACTATTTTTTATTTTAAGCTATTTTATGAAAATTATTTATATAATTTTTCCCTTATAATATAAAATTGCATAAAAATAATGGTGGAGATGAGGAGGATCGAACTCCTGACCCCTTGCGTGCAAGGCAAGTGCTCTCCCAGCTGAGCTACACCCCCATAAAAAATACATTAGAGATTAAAAACCGCCAATGTATTTAGATGAGAAAGTAAAAAACCCTCAAAATTAAACAGTAGGTTAATTCTCCCTAGAAAGGAGGTGATCCAGCCGCACCTTCCGATACGGCTACCTTGTTACGACTTCACCCCAGTTATTGATTTCACCTTCGACACTCGCTTCCCAAAGGGTTAGCTAAGTGGCTTCGGGCGCCCCCAACTTCCGTGGTGTGACGGGCGGTGTGTACAAGACCCGGGAACGCATTCACCGCAGCATTCTGATCTGCGATTACTAGTAACTCCAGCTTCATGTAGGCGAGTTTCAGCCTACAATCCGAACTGAGAATGGCTTTAAGGGATTAGCTCGGCCTCACGACTTGGCTGCCCTCTGTACCACCCATTGTAGCACGTGTGTAGCCCTAAGCATAAGGGGCATGATGATTTGACGTCATCCCCACCTTCCTCCAGGTTATCCCTGGCAGTCCCTCTAGAGTGCCCAACTTAATGCTGGCAACTAAAGGCAAGGGTTGCGCTCGTTGCGGGACTTAACCCAACATCTCACGACACGAGCTGACGACAACCATGCACCACCTGTCACTTCTGTCCCCGAAGGGAAAAATGCGATTAGGCATCGGTCAAAAGGATGTCAAGCTTAGGTAAGGTTCTTCGCGTTGCTTCGAATTAAACCACATGCTCCGCTACTTGTGCGGGTCCCCGTCAATTCCTTTGAGTTTCACTCTTGCGAGCGTACTCCCCAGGCGGAGTACTTAATGCGTTAGCTGCGGCACCGAGGGGGGTAACCCCCGACACCTAGTACTCATCGTTTACGGCGTGGACTACCAGGGTATCTAATCCTGTTTGCTCCCCACGCTTTCGTGCCTCAGTGTCAGTTACAGTCCAGAAAGCCGCCTTCGCTACTGGTGTTCCTCCTAATATCTACGCATTTCACCGCTACACTAGGAATTCCACTTTCCTCTCCTGCACTCAAGTTTCCCAGTTTCAAGAGCTTACTACGGTTGAGCCGTAGCCTTTCACTCCTGACTTAAGAAACCACCTACGCACCCTTTACGCCCAGTAAATCCGGATAACGCTAGCCCCCTACGTATTACCGCGGCTGCTGGCACGTAGTTAGCCGGGGCTTCCTCCTCAAGTACCGTCATTATCTTCCTTGAGGACAGAGTTTTACGACCCGAAGGCCTTCATCACTCACGCGGCGTTGCTGCATCAGGCTTTCGCCCATTGTGCAATATTCCCCACTGCTGCCTCCCGTAGGAGTTTGGACCGTGTCTCAGTTCCAATGTGGCCGATCACCCTCTCAGGTCGGCTACTGATCGTCGCCTTGGTAAGCCGTTACCTTACCAACTAGCTAATCAGACGCGGGTCCATCTCATACCGCCGGAGCTTTGATAAGAAATCCATGTGAATCTCTTATATCATCCTGTATTAGCATACCTTTCGGTATGTTATCCATGTGTATGAGGCAGGTTACCCACGCGTTACTCACCCGTCCGCCGCTCTTCTCCGAAGAGAATCGCTCGACTTGCATGTGTTAGGCACGCCGCCAGCGTTCATCCTGAGCCAGGATCAAACTCTCAAATAAAAGTTGTCCAATTGCTCAGCTAATCATTATCTGAATATCTGGCTTGGTTTGTTTGTTGTTTCAGTTTAATTCTTTAAAGAATTAATTTATTGTTAACCTACTGTTTAATTTTCAAAGTTCTTTGCTTGTTTCAACTCTTTTATTTTAACAAAACTAAATTTTTATGTCAACACCTTTTTTTATATTTTATTTTCGGTGTTTCCCTCTCATTGAGGACATGTATAACTATATCATCATAATAAATATTGGTCAATACTTTTTTTATTTTTTATTTTTTAATAATCCAATCGTCTAAAGCATTCTTTTTCAAAAGTATATCCAGGAGTTTTAAATGGATATTTAATATCAGACACATAATACCAAGGATTGTTGTCTCCCCTATTGCTTTTTAATATATGAAATTCTTGAGCAGGCATGTATCCTTGAGCCAATAAAAATGCTTTTTCTCCCTTATTATTTTCACAAATATCAACAACTATTACAACATGTCCTGGACTTCCACCAGTAATAAAAATATCCCCTATTTGCATTTCATCCAATTTAATTTTTTTCGATTCTTCTTCCACAGATAAAGTACTTGCATAAGCAAAAACCATATTAAGATAACTCTCAAATGATTCTTTAGAATCGTTAAATTCACTTGTTTTTACCCATGATGAGCTATTTCCATTAGTCTTAACTCTGTATCCATTTCTCCATTTTTCATAATCACATAAGAAACCATCTACAAAGTGAAATTTGATTTTATCAAACTGTTTGTGTTCATAAAAATACTCCGCATATACCCTAATTACAGAATCAGCGCATTGCTGTAAATCCCTATCTCCAAGATACATATCAAACACAGCCGTATGAGCACTTTGATTAGCCTTTTCTTTGCCATTATAAAGTAATACAGGTGAACCATCTTTTTTTAATGGATATTGACGTAAAAATTCTCCCATACTGTTTTTATCACATGAAGTTCTTGTAAATCCTTGTGGAGTATTAATTCTGCTTTCTAAAGTTTTACCATCTTTATTAATATAATTGTAAGTTGATGTATCTTTACTAGATGTTTTATTTTCTTTTATTTGACTTGTTTCTGTTTGTTTATATATGTTTTTCCACAATAAAGATAAACCAATTAATAATATTACTAATAAAACAATTCGTACTGATTTTTTCATAAATACCTCCTTGTTATTGTAATTATTTACCATATATAATACCACAACCTCTTAAATTCATCTAATTTTATCAATTAATATAATTTTACATTACAAAAAAGATAGAGTAGTAAATACCCTATCTTCTATTTATTATAATTTTATATTTCATTATTCTTATTAATATTAAAATCTGATTTAGGTCTTGCAAAATATCTAGTATGAAGTAATTCATGAGCCTTATGACTTAGTGGATAATCTAAATATTTATCATAAATAGCTTGTACTGCTGGATTTTCTTTTGAAACTCTCATGTCTTTACTTCTATCTATGCTATTTAATCCTTCACCTCTATTTTTTATAACTTCATCTTTATTTTTTCTAACTTTAGGTTGACCACCGCCACCTATACATCCACCTGGACAGGCCATAATTTCTATAGCATGATAGAATTCTTCTCCATTTCTTATTTTATCAAGCATTTTTCCTGCTTCTTCTAATCCATGAGTAACACCTATTTTTAGATTTAAATCTCCTACATTTACTTCACAAGATCTAAATCCATCCCATCCTCTAAGAGATTCAAACTCAATCTTATCAAGTCTGTTACCTGTCATATTTTCTAAAGCAGTTCTAAGAGCTGATTCTATAACTCCACCAGTTCTTCCGAATATAATACCTCCACCTGTGTATTCTCCAAGTATTTGATCTATTTCTTCATCTTCAAGTTCTTTTAAATCTATTCCTGAGTCTTGGAAGATTTTTATTAACTCTCTTGTAGTTATTACATAGTCAACGTCATAGTTTAAACCACGAGAAAATTCTGGTCTAGATGCTTCGTATTTTTTTGCAACACAAGGCATTATGGCAACAGATGTTACGTTGTCTCTTTTTAAACCTTTTTCCTTTGCCCAAATATCTTTGGCAACTGTGGCGAACATTTGCATTGGAGATTTTGCAGTTGATGGAACATCTAGCATATCACCATAGTTTTGCTCTATAAATTTAACCCATGCCGGACAGCATGATGTTAGCATTGGTAATTTTATACTTTCATCTCCTGCGAAATATTTTTCTAATCTATCTTGTAACTCAGCAGCTTCTTCCATTATTGTTAAATCAGCAGCCCATGTTGTATCAAATACATAGTCTACACCTAATTTTCTAAGTCCTGCTGCAAGTTTTTTCTCCACATTATCTCCAGGGTCAAATCCAAAAGCTTCACCTATTGTAACTCTAACAGCAGGCGCCATTTGAGTTATTACAAGCTTGTTTGGAGTAGACAAGTCCCTTATAAATTTTAAAGTATTATCTCCTGCTGTTATAGCATCTACTGGACAAGCAGATATACATCTGCCACAATGTGTACATCTATTATAGTCAATATAATGTTGTTTTTTACGCTCTCCAGATATACAACTTACTGGACAAACCCTAGCACAAGCTCCACATCCTATACATTTGTCTGTAATAGTAAGTTTTATTAAGTTGTTACATTGCATTGTGTAGCATTTATCTTCTTCTATATGTTGACTAATTTCATCATAGAAGTTTTCTAAAATTTCTTCCATAATGTTATGCTTTTGATTTAAAGTTTCTTTTACTTGTTCTGCAATAGTTCTAAGTAAGTAAACATCACGCATATCTGATTTTCCCTTACTTATTCTATCTAAAATTCTCCAAACTCTTTCAATTTGGTCTTTAACTTTAACATAATCCTCTAATGGTTCCCCATTTTTCATTGACCCTATTACAGAATCTATATAGAATTTTGAATATTGAACTATACAATCTTCTTCTGATAATACATTTATTGCTCTAATATAATTATCAAATAATGCAAAATCTAATTCTTTATCTAAATCTTTTTTACATAAAAATCTTCCATATGGTGGAACTCCCACATGAGCTCCTTTGAATTTTTTTTTATTTAATATGCCCCCAGCTAATTCAATAATATCCGCAAGTGTGGCACCTTCTGGAACATCAACAATCCCACTGTTATTTACTCTTCCACATATAGCCACTTTTCTTGGGCTGCTTTGGGTCATGTTTTTTAATTCATCTTCACTAAATACAGAAAAAACAGATCCTCTATTACTATGTAACATAGTTGGCTTAGTATTTGTCATATAATCCACTCCTTTTTACACTTATGCTTAAATTGTGCCACTTTCCCACATTATATACTCAAAATATATTTTTTACAATTGTCTCTAAAATATTTGGAAAATTATGTATATACAGACTTATTTTCAAATTCAAAAGGCTGATGTAAATAAGAAGTTATTTTCTTATTTACATCAGCCTACAAAATCAAAATAGGATAATTAAGTTAAAAAACTATTGTGATTTTATTCTTGTCCAAGCATCATCATATAGTTTTAATACATCTGATGGTAAGTTTAAAAATGTTTGACATTTTTCTAAAACTTTTTCATCTGGATAAGCATTTGGATCATTTTTAAGTTTGTCACTTAGTAAATCAAATGCTGCTTTATTTGGAGTAGAGTATTGTATGTACTCTACGTTTTGTGTTGCATTTTCTCCATCTAACATGAAGTTTATAAATTGTTCCGCTTCTTTTTTGTTTTCTGCAGTTTTTGGTATACACATAGCATCTATCCATTGGTTAGTTCCAGTCTCTGGTATATAGTACGCTAAATCAGGATTTTCTTCTATCATTACTGATGCGTCTCCTGAATAGTATATTCCCATAGCCGCATCACCAGCTATTAATCTATCTTTTCCGTCATCATTTACATAAGCTTGAACAAGTGGTAATTGTTCTATTAATAAGTTTTTAGCTTCTTCTATTTCTTTTTTATCTTTAGTATTTATTGAATACCCTAATTTCATCAAAGCAATACCCATAGTGTCTCTAACAGAGTCTAACATTTGTATTTGACCTTCATATTTTTTATTCCAAAGTATATCCCAGTTTTTTAAATCTTTTTTATCTACTTTAGTTTTATTGTAAACTATACCAAATGTTCCCCATAAGTAAGGTACACTGTATTTATTGTTCTTATCATATTCAGTAGTTTTAAAATTATCCATCATATTCTTTTCATAATTAGGTATATTTGAATAATCTATTTCATTTAACATGTCTTCTTCTTTTAATTTTTCCACCATATAGTCAGATGGGAATATTAAATCGTAATTACTACTTCCACTTTTAAGTTTTTGATACATTGCTTCATTTGTATCATAAGTTTCATATACTACTTTTATACCTGTTTCATCTTCAAATTTCGTTATAAGATCTTCATCTATATAGTCTCCAACGTTATAAACATTTAAAACTTCACTTGATTTAGAACCTCCACAACCTACCAATATAGATGCAGTCATTATGAAAGTTAATGCTAGCGCAGATATTTTTTTAAATTTCATATTTTATCCTCCCTTAATACGATCCTAATTATTTGTTGCCTTTTTATTTTGTGATATATTAGATAAAGCTAATAATATAAGAACACTTACAAACATTATTGTAGATAATGCATTTATCTCTGGTGAAATACCTCTTCTTGTCATTGAGTATACTTCTATAGCTAAGTTTGTTACACCATTTCCTGTTGTAAAGAAACTAATAACAAAGTCATCTATTGACATTGTAAAAGCTATAATCATTCCAGATATTATACCTGGTTTTATTTGTGGTAATACTACTTTTCTAAGGGCATACCATGGTGTTGCTCCTAAATCTAGAGCTGCCTCTTCAATATTTGCTGGTAATTGTTTTAACTTAGGTAAAACAGAAAGTATTACATAAGGTATATTGAAAACTATATGAGATAATAACATTGTAGTTAATCCAAATTCCATATTAACAAATACGAATAATGACATTAATGCCACCCCTGTTACTATATCCGGATTTAATACGGGAAGGTAGTTTACATTTAAAAGTAATCCTCTTAACTTCACTTGTCTCATCTTATGTATACCTATTGCTGTAATTGTACCTACTATTGTTGCAATTACAGACGCTACTATTGCTACTAGCAAAGTATAATATAGAGCATCCATTATTCTGGAATTATCTAATAATTTTTCATACCATTTTAATGAGAATCCATTCCACTTGGCCATGGATTTTGATTCATTAAATGAAAACACTCCTAGTGTTATTATTGGTAGATATAAAAATATATACACTAGAGTTAAATATATATTTGATGTGAATTTCTTTATAATAGTAATCCACCACCTTCCTTGTCTGAATCGTCACTAAATTTATTCATTATTGCCATAGTAATTAAGATTACTATCATCATAAATAAAGATATAGCTGAACCAAAATGCCAATCCCCAACAGACATAAACTGTTGCTCTATTAGGTTACCAATCAACATAAATTGGCCTCCACCTAGCAATTTAGAAATTACGAAAGTGGATACTGCTGGCATAAATACCATTGTTATTCCTGATACTACTCCTGGCATGCTAAGTGGAAGTATAACCTTAGAAAACACTTGTCTTCCATTAGCACCTAGGTCTTTTGCCGCATTTATTAAGTCTTGATCCATCTTTGATAATACAGTATAAATTGGTAATATCATAAATGGTAAAAAGTTATAAACCATACCTAAAAGTACTGCTGAATCTGTGTATAAAATATTAATCGAATTTAGTCCTATTGTATTTAAAAATGTGTTTAGTATTCCTTCTCTGCCAAGAATTGCTGACCATGCATAAGTTCTAAGTAAGAAGTTCATCCACATTGGTATTATAGCAAGCATTAATAAAGTACTTTGTCTAGACACTTTTGATTTAGATATTATATAAGCTGTAGGATATCCAATTAATAAGCATAATATTGTTGATATTACTGCAAGTGTTATGGATCTCCAAAATACTTTAAAGTATAATGGATTCATTAATTCCTTAAAGTTTTCTAAGCTGAAAGCGTAAATTCCACCTTCCATTTTTGTAAAACCAAAGAATACAATTAGAAATAAAGGAATTACTATGAATAATGCACTCCATAAAATATATGGAGATGTTATCTTTAAGCCTAATTTATTATCACCTTTACTCATTTGACTCCTCATCCCCTATTTTTTTCATGATATGTATGTCTTCTGGGTATATATCCATACCTAATTTGCTTCCAACCTCTGCTGATTTAGTATTATGAAGTAACCAAGTTAATCCACAAGAATCTACTGTCATTTCATAGTGAACCCCCTTGAATACACAAGACGTTACTTCACCTTTTAACATACCTTCTTCTGGTTTAACCATTTTTATATCCTCTGGTCTTATAACAATCTCTATTTCTTCATTCTTTTCAAATCCTTTATCTACACATTTGAAACTTTTTTCACAGAATTCAACTAAATAATCTTCATGCATAATACCATCTATTATGTTACTTTCACCTATAAATCTAGCAACAAAAGCATTTTCTGGCTCATTATAAATATCTTCTGGAGTTCCCATTTGTTGTATTTTACCTTTATTCATAACAACAATAGTATCTGACATTGATAATGCTTCCTCTTGGTCATGAGTAACAAATATAAAGGTTATTCCTAATTGTTTTTGTATATTTTTAAGTTCTCTTTGCATTTCTTGTCTTAATTTCAGATCCAATGCACCTAAAGGCTCATCTAGTAAAAGTACTTTTGGCTCATTTACTAATGCTCTTGCTATGGCAACCCTTTGTTGTTGACCACCACTTAATGAATCTATACTTCTACCTTCAAATCCTGGTAGTGCCACAAGTTTAAGAATTGTTTTAACTTTTTCATTTATAGCCTTTTGTTCCATTTTTTTTATTTTTAATCCAAAAGCTATATTTTCATATACATTCATATGTGGAAATAAGGCATATTTTTGGAAAACGGTATTTACTGGTCTTTCGTATGGTGGTATTTCATTTACATTTTTACCTTGGAATAAAACACTTCCATCATCAGCAAATTCAAAACCAGCTATTATTTTTAAAGTAGTTGTTTTACCACATCCACTTGGTCCTAGTAAAGTTAAAAATTCATTTTTTCTTATATCTAAATTAAGGCATTTTAATACCTCATTGTCTTCATATGTTTTTGATATATTTTTTAATTCAATTATGTTCTCTTGTTTCAAATATAAACACCTCTTTTATTCTAAAAAATTCCCTTCGCTCATAACGTCAACGAGATGTCTTCGCTATGGCTTCACACAACTCCGTTATTTAAAATTCCCTTCGCTCATGACGTCAAGGAGATGTCTTCCCTATGGCTTCAGACAACTCCGTTGCTTAAAATTTGCTTTGCTCATGACGTCAAGGAGTTGTATTGTGTCGTCCCTATTAAAACATTGGTGGTGTACTTACCCAAACCACTTTCGCTTCGTTTTTACCTGGGTTAGAAATATAGTGATTAGCTCTAGGCTTAAAGTAAAAACTCTCGCCCTTTCTTACTTTATTTTTCTTATCTCCTAAATGAAGGAATATTGAACCCGTTAGAACATATCCGAATTCTTCACCTTCATGCGGCTTATCTTCTTTATATTGTCCACCTGGTTGTAGGGTTATTATTATAGGTTCCATATCATTTTTTTGTGAATTTGGAACTAACCATTTTAATGTGTATTTTAGATCTTCGTCTTCCGTTTCGAACATATCATCCTTTGTAAAGGTGATTTTTTCATCGCTTATTTCATTGAAAAACTCTCTTAAATTTGTTCCTAAGATATCTAATATATCTATTAAGGTTGCAATAGAGGGTGACGTTAAATTATTTTCAAGTTGAGATATAAATCCCTTGGATAGTTCGCATCTGTTTGCCAATTCTTCTTGGGTCAGTTGCTTTTCTATTCTCATTCGTTTAATTTTTCCACCTATATCCATAGCAACACCTCCCTTTTATCATATAAAATTCATTTCAATAATTTTATGTCGATTTTTATTTTTATTATTAGTAAATTTTTAGTTTAATAAATTCAACTTAGTTTTTACTTTCCATGTTATTATAGGTAAACATTAAGTTTATAATTTCTAAACACCAATAGATATTATATATAATTTAAAGCTATTTTTCAATAGCTTTTTTGTTTTTTTATTTTTTTCGATAAACTTTAAAAGCCTGTAAATAGCTTGTTTTTATTATTTTCACCTTTTTAAATGTTTATATTAATTATTAAAAAGTTTAGTATGTCTAACCGTTTTCTTATTTAATATGATTTTTATAATTGAAATATACTAATATTAATAATAAATTCATTTAATATAAATTTAAATTTTCATAAATTTTTTGGTGAAATAATTTGTCCTAAGTAAATTGTAATATTTTGTTATTTTGAAGATAAAAAAAGAGGCTGTCGCATAAACGATTGAAAAATCGTTGGGCGATAGCTCCTTTTTACTTATTTAAAACTCAAAACTACTGAAAATAATTTTATTTCACTTATATTTACTAAAAATAAGCATGACAAATAAAGGTATTTGAAATACCGTTTTTTTAGCTATCTATATTAAAATTAAGCGATTTTCTTTAAAGGATGAAGGGATGTTTTACATTTTCCATTTTGTATTTTATTATGCAATTTATTTATGTTATAAGCCATTCCTAATAAAATACATTCCGCTAAAATATTTTTTTCACCTTTACATAAAAACCTTCTAAATTCCATGTTTTGTTTTATTTGAGCGAATGCTCCTTCGGCTTGAATACTTCTATTCATTCTTAGTTGAATACCTTCGGTACTCACTATTCTTTGTAAATTTCCTTTACGTTTTTCATTAAATACTTTTGAAATATTAAGTTTTTTAGTTCTATCTTCTAAAGGAGTTTTACAGTTATTTCCTTTAATGCATTTAGTTTTAAATTGACATCCTTTACAATCTTCGCACATATAACAAGTTATTTCACACTTGTATCCAGTTGTACTTTTTCTGGTTTTTGTGCTAGTAACAGTTAATTTCTTATTGTTTTTACATAGATAATAGTCATCTTTATCGTTGTAAGACATATTATCCATTCTACCAATATCATTTTTATATTTTCTTGTTTTACTAATTTCATAATTAGCTGGTTTTATAAATGATTGTTGTCCATTTTTTTCTAGATGTACATAGTTTTCTTCACTTTCATATCCTGAATCAGTTATTACTTTAGGATATTTAAAACTTAAATATGACTCTGCATTTTGTAAAAATGGTATTAGAGTAGTTGTGTCAGCTGGTTGAGGTCCTGCACTTATCCAGACTATATATTCAGAATCAACTCCAAACTGAACGTTGTAAGCAGGTTTTAATTGACCATTTTTCATATGATCTTCCTTCATTCTCATGAAAGTGGCATCTTTATCTGTTTTAGAGTAGCTATTACGTTCACCCATTATATGTAAATCTTTAGTGTATTTTTTTAATCTATCAATATAGCTATCTAATTCTTCAATAGATTTTTGAATAGGCGATTTTCTTTTACCTTTACCATAAACAAATACAACATCTTCTTCATTTGCTATTTTCTTAAGTTTTTTTAGTAATTTTTTTAGATGATGCATTTTGATTTTGTTTTTATAAATTAATTTGATACCAAAATCTTGTTCACATTTTAAAACGAAATTAGGTATTTTATCCATCATTTTTTGCATATTTTTTGTTACAGCTTTTTTCCAAACAAAAGTATATCTATTAGATGACGCTTCTATTTTAGTACCATCTATAAATATTGTTTCTTTTGAAATTTCATTTTTATCTGCAAGCATATTTGCTAATTGGACAAGTAATTCTTCAGATACTGGTGCGAAATGTATACTACGAAATCTGGCAATTGTTGAATGATCTGGAGCGGAGGCTCCGCCTAAAAGATACATAAAATTAACATCTCTTTTGCATGCATTTTCTATTTTTCTTGAAGAATATAAGCTATTCATATATCCGTAAACAATGATTTTTAACATTTCTCTTGGGGTTATTGTATTTTCTCTAATTCGAGAATAAGTCTGATATAACTTTTCTAAATTCATCTCCTCTATAGTTTGACTTAATAACCTCACTGAATCATCTTTTGGAATTAAATAATCAATCTCTAGTGGTAATTTTAATTGATAATTATCACCATACTTAGTATAATCAATTTGTATAATATTTTGTTTGGTCATAAAATAATTATACAAAAATCCCAAGATCTTTTGAACTTGGGATTTATTTTTTTATGCAAAAAGGGCATCGCCCTATTTTTTTAGTGCGACAGCCCCTTTTAATTTACTATTGTCTATTTTTATAAATTAGATTATTCTTAATTTCAATTCCTTATTTTTTTAGCTTATTTTCTTTTGCGTAATACTCTTCAGACAATATTTTTTTTACTGATTTGCTATATTTATTAACTAAATTACCTAAATCATTTGTATTTAAATTATATTTATTAACTTCTTTAACCTTATGACCTTTTATATCTTTATTACTAATTTTATTTATAAAGCTTTGCCATTTTCCTCTTGCGTTATTTTCAATACATATATCTTTCAAACTCTTGTTTTCACTTTTATTAAAATTAATTACTAAAGCGCCACACTTCCTACAGTATTCCTCGTTATGTTTAATCATCGCACCGCATTCTCTACAAATCATTACAATACCTCACTTCATTTATTAATTTTACATTCTTATACTATATTACAATTTTAAATCATTATATATAAAAAGTCTTTAATTTAGTTTAATTAAAAAATTAAATTCTTTATACTTAACATATGCTAAATATGGTTCTATACTTATTATATAAAATAAAAAATCATATAAATATAACACATTTAACTATTCTCAGGCTTTAATTGGAGGGCTCTTATGATTATTTATAAATTTTTTGCACTTGGTGAATATGAGAAAAAAGAAAAATGGATAAATATAATGTGTTCAAAGGGCTATGCTTTAAATGGTTGTAGCTTTTGTAAATATAATTTTGAAAAATGTAATCCAGATGAATATCATTACTTCCTTGAGTTGTTAGAAAACCTTTCTTCTTCTCCTAACCAAGAGGACTTTCTTAATTATTTAGAAGATGAGTGGAGCGTTGAATATGTATGCCACTATAGAAATTGGGTATTTTTCAGAAGAAAGAAGTTGTTAGGTAAACTTAGTATATTTTCTAATGTGCAATCTAAGATTTATTATTTTAAACGAATATTAATATTTAGATTTTTTGCATTTATATTGTTAATTTCTTTTTCAATACTAAATATTTTATATTCTCCTAAAGGATCTACAGATAAAACTTTTGCTTTGCTGTTAATTTTAGTAACCATAATAGTTTTTGCTGTAAATATACCAACTTTTATAAAATATCATAAATTAAAAAAATCAGATGAATTCTAAGGTTACATTAGTTTTCATCTGATAATTAACTATAAAATTTTATCTTTTAGTTTTTCAAATAAACTACTATTATAGTATCCTAAAGTTCTTATACCATTACCAAGGCTGGCTAAAATATGAAGCTCTCCTCTACACAGGCCTAACTTACTACTTACAGGTGTTTCTCTAACATTCATATACTGTACTTTTTCATATTTAATAATACTAATTTTTTTAGCAAAAACTCCCCAAGACACAGACATACTATCATTCCCCATATAAAGTCCGCAAGTTATATAGGACATATAATAAGATAATACTAAAATTAAAAATATTAAAAAATCAATTCCTAAAAATAGTAATGGTGAAAGACCTGTGTCAAACTTATAAATACAATATAAAATTAAAGAACAGAATATTGTTCCAAATATAATCTCAATAATCTTTATTATATGATGATTTTTCGATTCTCTTTCTAAGTTTAAGTATTCTTCCAAATTTAACTCTGGAAGTAAAATTTGCATATTTCTTATAAAGTCTTCTTTATTGCTAGACAATAAAATTTGAGACCCTTCAGACTTATCGTCTCCTACACCAATGGTTACTATATCACTTTGATATTTTTTAAATACTCTAGATATGCAGGATTGTTTAATATTTAAAGCGTTAATTCTGTTTATTGGTACAGCAAACTTTTTCATTTTTAATAAACCATAACTTATGTAAAGCTTGTCTTTTTCACGTTTAATCGAAAAATTATAATATCTAATTAAATCTCCAAAAAAGAATTTAAGTATAGAAATACAAGAAGTAATTAATACTAGGGCCAGTGCAAAAAAACCTTTAACACCATCAATTCCAACTGAAGTAAATGCTACAAATCCTATCATCCCTAAGTTAAATATAAAGCCAAATAATGATAGATTATAAAAACAATGCTTTAATACATCATTTACAGAATAAACTATGTCATACTCTATATTTTCATAATCAAAATAGATTTCATCTCCTAATGAGTTAATATTTATATTATTTTCATCACTCTGTACGTTCTTTAATTTTTCATTATTCATAAGAGATAAAACTTTATTTTTAAAATCATAAGCATGCTTCTTAGAAAGTAAAATTTCTATATCTGTTGAATTGGCTGTAGATAAGCTATCTGTATCAATTTTTATTTTATAAGTTCCAATTATTCTTTCAAAAACATTTTGCTCCAAATTTATATTTGATATATTTTTAATTCCAAATGTATTTTCCTTAGAATTAATTGTATTTCTTTGAATAATTATTGTATTTTCTTCTATGGTTATAAAGGTTTTAGCCCAAACCACAATATTGTAAATTAAAATCAGAGCTAAAACTCCAAGAATAGCTCCTAAAATTAATAAATTTTCACTATTATATCCTCCTTTTGCCATTTCTTCCAAATCATCTAAGTTTGTAAAAAATAAAAAAAACAATGCTGTAATAACTCCACATGCTTTTTCAACAATAATACTTGGATGACATCTAAATTTTTCTTCACTCATAAATGCCACCCCCTTATAATAAATTGTCCTGTTTCTCTAATCTTGATTCTATAGCTACTTCATTTATTTTTTTCTTAAGAGTATCAGCTATAAATTCAGACTTTTCATCTTCTAAAAATCTAATTGTAACATCTCCACCAGCTGTAGTAACAATTACTTTTGACAATTTAAACATCCTATCAATAGGACCTTTTTCTATGGCTATTTTGTGAAGTCTTTCTATAGGAACTATACCTCTTTTTATAAAGATAAATCCTTCTTTAACATCAATAGCATCTTCTGTAATAGAATATCTATATCTTTCGTATCTTATTTTTGGTGATACTATTAAATATAAAAAATCTAATAAAACTAATCCTATCATAATATTTACAACAATTTGTGAAAAGTGATGACCAAATATAAGCCAAATCACAAATAAAATACTACTAGTAATTAAAAATTGTACCAATGAGGCTACAAACATACAACTTATAGATTTCTTGCTTAATTTTTCATATTTCATTAAAATTCCCCCCCTTTAAAACAAATTAAGTTATTAACTCATTTTATTATATTATAATTTACAAATAATTCCTATAGAGTTATAATTACAATTTGTTAAGGAGCGATAAAAAAGCAGCTTATTAAATTCATAATAAACTGCTTTTAGTAATTATCCTAATATTAATTTTAAATGCTCTTGTAGGATATGTATACCTGTAGTATTCTCTCCACCTCTTGGTATTATTATATCAGCATGCTTTTTAGAAGGTTCTACAAATTGCTCATGCATTGGTTTTACAGTATTAACATATTGTGCTAATACTGACTCAACACTTCTTCCTCTTTCCTTTGTATCTCTTAATATACGACGCATTAAACGTTCATCTGCATCTGTATCAACAAATACTTTTATATCCATCAGATCTCTAAGTTCAGGATCTTCAAATATTAGTATTCCTTCTACTATAATAACTTTTTTAGGGTGAGCAAGCACTGTTTCTTTAGCTCTAGTATGTTTAGTATAATCATAAACAGGAACTTCTATTTCATTTCCCGCTTTTATTTTTTTTATGTCTTCTATCATTCTTTTTGTTTCAAAAGATGATGGATGATCGTAGTTTAAATTTTTTCTTTCTTCAAGAGTTTTATCATTATTAGCTTTGTAGTAGCTATCATGACAAATTAACTCTATATCATCCTTAAAAAACTCTTTAATATAACTTACTATAGTTGATTTTCCTGATGCAGTTCCACCTGCTATACCAACAACACTCACTTGTTTCATATTATCTTCCACCTACTCATATATTTTTACACTTACTTTTACCCAAATGTAAAAGTCCGTTAATTATCTATATCTGAAATATTTTATCATATTTTTATAGATAATTGACATGGGAAAAATAACCATACGAATTTAATTATACAAATAACCTGGTCCTATTTATGTTATGTATCTTATAAATTTTTATCAAATTATTTTAACATTCTTTGTTTAATTTGTATCAATAGTTATTATTTCAACTTATTATAACATAACATTATAATTTTTTACCATTTTTTACATATTTATAGTAGTTCTTAAATGGTAAAAAACTACTGACATTATTTCGCCAGTAGTTTCTATATTAAAATTTATCATTTCTATAATGTACTTCTTCATAAGAAGGTAGTTTTAGATTTTCTTCTTTTTTTACTTTTTTAATTACTTTTTCATTCTCATCTTCTATTAAATCCGTTAATTCTTCAAAGGTTCTTGCATGATTAACAAAATTATTTATATCACTTTCACGTAGTTCTCTTCTACTTTGTTTTACTTTTCTCATTTTTGCCTCCTTCTTTTCTACAATAATATAGGTTTATTATAGATTTCCACGTGAACATATTTTTATTACTAATAAAAACAAGAAGTCATTTCCAAATCTTAAAGTTTTTTATATTTATGAAATTTTTTTAAAATATAATTCTTTTTTATCATAGAAGGATTTTTATAAATATAATAGAAATTATATTTATATCAAAATAAAAATCACAGCTCCCCCAAATAGCTGTGATAATACAATACATCTTTTTAAATTTCCCTAAAAAGAGTTGTTTTTTAAAATGGTTAAATTTAACCATTTAACAACTCTTGCATCTAAAGTAAAAAAGCTATCTTTATGTAATGATTATAGTATCATTCATCAAGATAGCTTTGTTTTTATATATTTTTTTATAAACCGATTGGTGTCCATATTATTACCCTTTTATTATATCCCCATTTTTATTTAATATATTATCCACTAGTTCTTTATCTAAATCCCATATTGATACAGGATTTTTAACATCATTTTTAAATTCCTTCAATACTTTATTCATCCATATTACATCTATCCATTTATCATGTTTGTACACTGAGTTTTGAAAAATACTCATTACTTTAAATCCATACTTCTCATGGAATTTTATGCTTTTCTCATTTATAGATAATATACAAGCATATACATTATAATATCCTTGTTCTTTTAATAATTCTAATAAACATTCATACAGTGCAGATGCTAATCTTCTGCCATGATATTTTTCATCAGCATATACGGAAAGTTCTGCATTCCATTTGTATCCCTCTCTTTTAAATGGCTTTCCTGCATATGCATAAGCTACAACTACATCATCTATTTCACATACTAACCACGGAAACTCTTTAGTTACTAAATCAAATCTTTCTTTTAGTTCCTCAATGGTCGGTACTCTATGCTCCGAGTTTACAACAATATCTTCTTGTTCAACATAAGGTCTATATATTTCTTGTATTCTCGCTAAATCTTCTACTGTTGCTAGGCGTATCTTCTTGCTCACTATTCTCCTCCTTATTATTGTTGTTGGCATAGTAAAATATAGTCCACAAGTAATTCTATAATATAATTGAAGGTTAATGCAATATTTATTTTACTTTTTTACTATGTTAAAATAATTTTTTTAAATTCTAACAAGTTTTAAGTATAATTAAAGCTAAATATGTTATTATATTAAATTATAATACATATATTACAAACATAATAAGGAGATGAAAATTTGATTAAATTAGGACAGTATAACAAGCTTAAAGTTAAAAGAAAAGCTGAATTTGGATATTTTTTAGATGCTGAAACTGGACATACTAGCGATGATGTACTTCTTCACAATAGACTACTTAATAAAAATAAAATTGAAGTTGGTGACGAGGTAGAGGTATTTATATACAAAGACTCTGAAGGAAGACTTTCCGCTACTATGGAATACCCAAAAGCTCAGGTTGGAGAAATAGCTTATTTAAAAGTAGTAGCTCACACAAAAATAGGAAGTTTTATAGATGTTGGTCTTCCAAAAGATATCTTAGTTCCTTTTAAAGCACAACAATACGAAATGACTAAAGGAAATAAATATTTATTCTACATCTACGAAGATAAAACTGGTAGACTTGCTGCTACTACTGATATATTCCCTTACTTATCTGTGGAACATTCATATAAAGTTGGTGACAGTGTTGATGGTGTAGTTTACGGATTCCAAACTAACAATTCTGCAACTATATGTGTAGACAATAAATATGATGGAGTTATATTAAAAAACGAATATTTTACTGAACTTAACATAGGAGACAAATTAGAAAATCTTAAAGTTATTAAGATTTATGAAGATGGAAGACTTGGACTTACTCCTAGAGGAGAAAGAAAAGTTGAGTTAGATATGCTAGAGTTAGCTATAATGAACTATATGGAAGGAAATGACGGATTTATGAGATTTAACGATAAATCTTCTCCAGAAGAAATATCTACTGTATTTAATTCAAGTAAGAAAAACTTCAAAAGATCTTTAGGTGTTCTTATGAAAAAAGGATTAGTAATTCAAAATGAAGAAGGAACTTACCTAAAATAAACTTAACTTCCTTAAGTTTATGGCGCCAATAATTTTAACAAAAATAAGCGAGGAGTAATAGAATTGCTATTACTCCTCTTTTAATTATTCATGTTAATATCCTTTTTATTTTATTAAAAATTTATTATATATTGGCTAAAATGTCCTCTTTATTATTTAAATGTCCAAGACCTATGCTATCTAAAGTTAATCCTTCTTTATAAAAATCTCTTCCTATTAATGTTCCACCAAGAACTATTATAGAGTCAATATTAGGCGTAGGTACGTCTAATACTTTTCCTAAATCAGACCAAAGTACAAGACCTGTAGATATATCTTCTACCATATATCTTCCTTCTACACTTGCTGGACCTTTTATATGTTTGAAAACTGGACTTGTGTTAAAAAGTTCATGTAAAGGTTTATCCTCATTTGCGAAGTAACCTCTATTTATACGAGCCTGTTTAGTATCTTCTAATTGAATATCTAAAGCTTTTGCCACAGCTTCTCTTTCATTTTCTACTGCTTTAACTATATTTACTGTATGTTCAGTTATACCTTCTTGATATAACCAAAATTCTCCCTTAGTATAATCAATTCTTCCTGCATTTAATAAAGTTGGTCCTGGATGAACTAAGGGATTTGGATTTTCTAAATTGACCACAATTACATTATCTGCTTTTACAAAACAATCATATATTTGCACACAGGCATTGAATACTTCATCTGTATTGCATGATGGATAAGCTGCTAAATAAACTTTTCCTGCTTTTAAAGAAATATCCACTCTTCCTTCATTTACATATGCTCTTGTAGCATAAGTTAAAGAATTAGTTTCTCCAATTTTAAAATCTTTTTCTATTCCCATTTCTCTTGCTTTTTTTACAAATCTGACAGAAGCCATAGCTGGTGCAGAGTTAATTAAAATTATTTGATCTTCTTCAACCACTGGTGCAAGTATCTCTGCAAAATATTCTATTCCCATTCCTGGCACTGTTATCATAATAATTTGGCAACCTTCAATTGCTTTTTCTAAGTTATCAGTTATTAAATTGATTTTTTCAACTGATTTATTACCTTTATACTCTATGGTTATTTCATTATTTTTTTTAATAAATTGCAAGTCTTTACAAAATTTTTGTGATTCAAATACATTTACTAAAAATCCCTTTTGTGTTAAGTCTGCAGCTGCAGTAATTCCACCATTTCCTCCACCTAATATTGCTACTTTTTCTACTTTCATATAATGTGATTTCCCCCTTTGTGTTTTATTGTTATTTATAATACATAAAAATAATTTTATGAATTTTGCATAATTATTATAAAATACTTCATAATATATAGTAATTCTACATAAAGTCATGTAAGTCTTTTGCCATGCATTATACTTGTTACTTTATTCTTTTTTAAAAAAGAAGTGCTATACTTATCATTACCTTAGCACTTCTTTTTTTACAAAGTTCCATAACTGACTCTTCCTTTGAAGTTGGCACTTTAAATATTTTATAACAATTCCTCTTCTAATTTAATTTGTAATTTTATTTTAATTCATTGTTTAAAGATTATTATTAATTCACTAAAAAAATAACCTATCAACATAATTTAACAGGTTATTTTACATAATAACTTATTTTTCAAAAAATTTCAATATAATGTAAGTTGTTAATATTTTTTAAACCACTTTGTCATATCCTCCATTGTTTTAATATCAATGGAATCATCAACAATAAAAAATATGCTCCTAGTATTATTTCCTATAAAATCTATATAATAACTATCTACTTTAATATTATTTAAATAAAAATTACAGGATTGATATCTACAACCATTGGAGTAAACATTGTTATTTCCATAGGGAGATACAAATATTTTTTCAATCGAAAGAACATCTTCCAAATAGTAGTTGTCCAAAAAATATCCTGATTCAGACTGATTTTTGTCTAGGGAGTAATCCTTAATAGAATGCTGAATAAAGTAAACCTTACAACCTTCGTTTTCTATAGGCATATTGGCAAAGTAAAGTAATCCATCTTTTGTTTTTCCACAATACCAATTTTCTGGAACTTTAGCAATTCCTATGTTTTGAATTTCCACGTCTTTATATCCATCATATCTATAGTATTCATTTACAAAAAATAAAAATGCTAAAGATATTATTACCATAATAACACCGCTCTTTTTCATTTAATTCGCCCCTTTATTTATAGTACAATAAGTATATTTACACAAATTAAATAAATATCCTTTTTATTTATCATAAAATTCAAGTGACTTAATCTCCTATATTTCACAATCAAAGAAGGCTAAATTATTTATTAATTTAGCCTTTTCAAAATTTTATATATTATTTTAATTTAAATTCCTATTCTTTTACACAATATACTAAATTAGTAACATTTGTATTCCTTTATTTTTAACTCTACATTTTCACATGTAAATAGAACACTCATAATAGCAAAATCATCGGCATACTTTAAAACTTCTTCAATATTTGTAGGTAATATGCCTCCAAGTGCAACAATTTTAATATTAGTTATTTTTTTTCCTTCTTTTAAAAGATTTATTCCCTTAGGTTTTAAGTTTTCCTTACACTTAGTTTCGTATATATGTGATAAGGTTATATAGTCTACTTTTATATTGTTTTCTTTAATAATTTTTTCTAGTATGCTAATCTCCTTTGTATTATGAAGAGACAAACCTAAAATTTTATTATCTTCAAAAATAAATCTTTCCTTAACAAGTTGTACAAATGTTTCAAAAGGCAAATGAATGCCACTGAAATTAAGCTTTTTGTATAAGTTTATATTACTGTTAATGATTAAGTTAAACTTATCATGTGAATAACTTGTTTTTCTTACAATCTTATTGTATAAATTAGTTAATTTCTCATCACTCATATCTTTTTCTCTTAGAATAATATTTTTTACTCCACTATTTATGGCCTCTTCAATAACTGACAAGTAATGATTTTCATCACATAAATGTCTATTGGTTATCAAGTACATTAAAATCTCACCCAATCCTTAAATACATATTGATATCCAATTGATTTCAACATACTAGCTACTTCTTCTATGCTATTATCATCATTAGTTTTAAATTGAGCTGTATTTTCTTCTCCTTGAGAATGTCCACCAACATCTGTTGATACTGCTGCACTTAATTTTGTAACTCCAAGAGGCATTAAATGCTTTCTCATGTCTAAAGTTTCTCTACTTGATACATTTAATGCTGCATGAGGATCAAACAATCTCATAACAGTTAAAATCTGAAACTCTGTAGCATCGTCCACCTCTAATACATCTTCAAAGCTTCCTTTAAAAGGTCTTATTCTAGGAGCAGAATATGATAACTCTATATGCGGATATTTTGTTTTTAAATACTCTCCATGTAAAATTGAGAAAAATGCATCTTTTCTAAAATCACTAAGACCAAGCAATGCTCCTATGGATAAAGATCTCATCCCAGCAATAGCGCCTCTTTCTGGTGCATCTAATCTATATCTATAATCAGCTTTAGGACCTTTTATATGTACTTTTTTATAAACTTCCTCATCATAAGTTTCTTGATATATGGTTAATGAATCTGCCCCTTTATAAACTAAGTGTGTATATCCGTCCACGTCCATAGGATAAACTTCTATAGCTATTGATGGAAACTTTTTAGATAAAATTCCCACAGCATCACCTATATATTCAATACTTGACTTTGTTTCACTTTCTCCAGTTAAAACAATAATATGCTTAAATCCTTTAGCTGCAACACAGTCTCCTTCTTTTTCTATTTCTTCTAAAGATAATTTTTTTCTCTTTATTCCACTATGACAATTATAGCCACAATAAACACAGTGATTTTCACAGTAATTTGCAATATAAATAGGAGTATATAAAGTGGCAGTTTTACCACAATATTGTAATGCTAACTTACTAGCTTTTTGAGCCATTGCCTCTAAATGTTTTCTTGCTATAGGCGAAAGCAAATTAAGTACATCTTTGTGATTTAACTTATCTTTTGATAAACTTCTTAGTACATCACTATCACTTACTTTCTCAAAATATCTATCAAAATCAAAATTTTTATATTTTTCAATAACTTCATAAAAACTCATGCTATATACCTCCTATAAATTCCCTAAAAAACCAGTAAGAGGAGAAGATGCATTGGCAAATTCTGATACAACTCCAGTTTTCGCAAGAAATGCAGCACGACCACCTTCTACTGCCATTTTAAATGCCTTTCCCATAGCTATAGGATCACCAGCTGATGATATGGCTGTATTTACTAAAACTGCTGCAGCTCCCATTTCCATGGCCTCCATAGCTTGGGATGGCTTACCTATACCTGCATCAACGATAATAGGAATATCCAACTCTTCTATCATTATTCTTATCATCTCTTTCATTTTTAGACCTCTATTGGAGCCAATTGGTGCTCCTAGTGGCATAACTGCTGCCGCCCCAGCTTCTATTAATCTTCTACCTGCATATAAATCTGGACTCATATAAGGAAGTACTACAAATCCTTCATCTGCAAGAATTTTAGTTGCTTTTATTGTTTCTTCATTGTCTGGTAATAAGTATCTAGTGTCTGATATTACTTCTATTTTGATAAAATCTCCACATCCCATTTTACGAGATATTCTTGCTATTCTTATAGCTTCTTCAGCTGTTGTTGCTCCTGATGTATTTGGAAGAATAGTCATATCTTTTGGTATATATGTAAGAATATTTTCGTTGGTATTATCTAAATCCACTCTTCTAAGTGCCATAGTTATTATTTCACTACCACTTTCTTCTATAACTTTTGGAAGTATTTCATTTGATCCGTATTTTCCTGTGCCAATTAAAAGTCTGCTATCAAATTCATGTCCGCCTAATATTAATTTATCCATTAATTTATCCCCCTAAATATAATCTATAAGTATTTTACTTGCTAAATTAGCCATATGATTTGCACAAATTGCCACACGAGGTGCCATTAACCCCTCACCCTCTTTTGCTTCATGTACAAAATCACCACATATATAAAATTTTTCTTTTATTTTCTTTGTTACAATAATATTTGAGTCATAATATCCCGCCATACCAGAAGATGCTATTAAGTATTTTTCTCTCATATGAAGTAAAACAAAATTGCATATTTCAGCTTTACAATTTGGATTATCAAAAGCTTCAATTATTATATCTACTTCATGTAAGAAATTCATATTTTTTTTAGTAATATAAGCATTATGTATTTCAACATCTATGAAAGGATTAATTTTATCTAAATGTTCTTTCATTGATTCTGTTTTGTACTTTCCAATATCATCAATAAAATATTGTTGTCTATTTAAATTGGAAGGTTCTACAACATCATAATCAACCAAAATTAACTTTCCTACACCTATTCTAGCTAGAGAGATAGCTATATTAGAACCTAGACCACCCAGGCCCAAAATAGCTATCTTACCTACTTTTAATTTTTCATGTACTTTTGGTGTATGTCTTGCAATCATAAGACTTTCTATTTCATTCATAGATGGTTTCTTTCCTTTTTCTATTAAAGTTACTCTGTCATTTTCTTTTAATATTCCATCTTTTTTAATAGGAAATCCATTCAAAACTACAACATCACTAAACTTATTGAAAATATCTTTAATTTTAAAAACACTTATATCATCTTCAACTTCTCTTTCTACTTCATTAATAAATATTCTCAAATCAACCACCTCCAATAAAGCTAATAATTTCTATTGCATCATGCTCTTTTAGTACATAGTTTTCATATTGCTCATTTTCTAATATTTCTAAGTTTATCTCTACGACAACTCTATCTTTGTTTAAGTTGTAATCATTTAATAAATCTAATATAGTTTTATTATTTTGGAATTCTACTATTCTCCCATTTACCTTCATCGTTACACCTCCTATTCCTTAATTTAATATATAAAAAAAAGCCTTACCCGTAGGTAAAGCTTGTAGTAATCACATATCATATGTAAAAGTTTACATATTTCATCATATAACACTCTACTCTTTCCTACGCTGGTATTATCCAGATCAGGTATAAGGGTTAATGTTTCCATCTCTCAGCCTTTAGGGCACCCCTAGGTAAAACTTTTTAATTTATTTTAATTGTAGTACTTAAATTTCATTTTTTCAAATCAAAATATTTTTATATTTATAATAATTATATTTCTATTCTTGCCACACCAGTTTTTATAGCAGCTTCTCTTACTGCTTTTGCCACATTTTCTACTACATTTTTATTAAAAGCATCTGGAAGTACGTAATCTGTTGTTAAATCTTCATCACTAACAACATTTGCTATGGCATACGCTGCTGCAACTTTCATTTCTTCGTTTATTTCTCTTGCTCTAACATCTAAAGCTCCTCTGAAAATTCCAGGGAAAGCAAGAACATTATTAACTTGGTTAGGGAAGTCTGAACGACCAGTACCTACTATAAATGCTCCTCCTTCTTTAGCTTCATCTGGGAATATTTCTGGAGTTGGGTTTGCCATGGCAAATACTATTGGTTTATCTGCCATAGTTTCTACCATTTCCTTTGTAACCATGTTTGGTCCAGAAACTCCTATAAATACATCTTTGTTTTTTATAATTTCTACTAAAGTTCCTTCTTCATCGTATTTATTAGTAACATCTAGCATTTCTTTTTGTGCCCAGTTTATATTCTGTGAATTTTTGCATATCGCACCTTTTCTATCACATAAAACTACATTTTTTACATTTAAATTAAGTAACATTTTAGCAATAGCCATACCTGCTGATCCTGCACCGTTTATAACTATTTCCAAGTCCTCAATTTTCTTTCCTGCTAATTTAACTGCATTTAAGATTCCTGCAGAAACAATTATTGCTGTACCATGTTGATCATCATGGAATACTGGAATATCTAATTCTTCTTTCAATCTATTTTCTATTTCTATACATCTAGGAGAATTTATATCTTCTAAATTAATTCCACCAAATACAGGCTCTAGTAATTTTACTGTTTTTACTATATCATCAATATCCATAGTGTTTATACATATTGGGAAAGCATCTACTCCACCAAATTCTTTAAATAATATTGATTTTCCTTCCATTACAGGAATTGAAGCAGCTGCACCTATATTTCCAAGACCTAAAACTGCAGTCCCATCACTAACTACTGCCACCATATTACTTTTACAAGTATATTTATAGACATCTTCTGGATTTTCTTTTATTTTTAAACAAGGCTCTGCAACACCTGGAGTATATGCAGTAGATAAATCATCTTTGCATTTTACTTCAACCTTACTTTGTATACTAACCTTTCCACCATGATTTTTGTGCATTTCTAGTGCTAATTGTGCAAAATTCTTATTACTCATTTTACTTCTCCTTTATAACATTTGACAAATTATTAGTTTTTAAATTTATTGTGATTCTTTTGCAAACATTGCTCTTCCTTTTTCATATATATTATTACCACAAGAATCTATAGCAACAATTAATTGTAAATCTTCAACTTCCAATCTTCTCACTGCTTCTGGTCCTAAATCTTCATAAGCTATTATTTCACATTTTTTAATAGCATGAGAAATATATGCTCCAGCTCCACCAATGGCTGCCAAATATACAACCTTATTTTTTATCATAGAATTTACTACTTCTTCACTTCTTTTTCCTTTACCAATCATAACTTTTAGTCCTCTCTCTAATAAAGGTACTGTTAAGTCATCCATTCTATAACTTGTAGTTGGTCCAGCTGAACCTATTATTTGATTCTCTTTACTAGGTGATGGTCCCACATAGTAAATCCCTGCTCCATTCACATCAAAGGGTAATTCTTCCTTGTTATTTATTGCATTTATCATTCTTTTGTGAGCTGCATCTCTTCCAGTATAAATTACACCGCTAAGTTTTACAGTATCTCCACAAACTAACTTTTCTATATCTTCATTTTTAAAAGGTGCTTTTAACTCTATCATATTTCCCTCCTATATAATCACTTGCTTATGTCTAGCAGAGTGACAATTTATATTAACTACAACAGGAAGCCCTGCTATATGTGTTGGGAAAGTTTCAATATTTACAGCAAGAGCTGTAGTATTTCCTCCAAGACCTTGAGGCCCTATTCCTAAATCATTTATTTTTTTAATCATTTCTTTTTCTAAGTCTGCTATCATCTCATCTTCACTATGAGTTCCAATATCTCTAAATAAAGCTTTCTTAGCAATTTGAGCACATTTATCTACTGTACCACCAATACCTACGCCCACAACTATTGGTGGACATGGATTAGGTCCGGCTTCACTTACAGTTTTCACTATGAATTCTTTAACTCCCTCAATTCCATCAGAAGGTTTTAACATTTTCAATTGACTCATGTTTTCACTACCAAAACCTTTAGGTGCATATTGAATTTTTATTTTGTCTCCCTTCACCATTTCGTAATGAATTATGGCAGGAGTATTATCCTTTGTATTTATTCTAGTAATAGGACTTACTACAGATTTTCTAAGATATCCATCTGTATAACCTTCACTTACACCTTTATTAATAGCATCTGTTAAGGTATCTCCCTTTATCATAACTTCTTGACCAATTTCCACAAAAAATACTGCCATTCCTGTATCTTGGCAAAGAGGTATATGAGTTTCTTTAGCTATTTGAGCATTTTCTATTAAAATACTTAATATATCTTTTCCTAAATCACTTTTTTCTTTTTCTAAATTCTCCTTAAAGGACTTTATTACATCATCTCCAAGATATATATTTCCCTCAATACAAAGTTTCTTAACCTCTTTAGTTATTATTTTTGAATCAATTTCCCTCAAGCGAACGTACCTCCCAAACAACCTTCTAATTATTCGTGTTTACATTTTAACTGTACCACTTTTTTTCAATATAAACAATATTTTATAGAATAATTTTTATGGTAATTATATTTATATATAAATTGTATTAGTTATAAAAATAAATCATAATTTTTAAAAAAGGATATTCATTCCTCTTTATAGAATAACTATATATGTTAGTCCTATGCTTTTTAGGATTCATTATAAAACTTGAGGAGTGAAATATATGAGTGTTGCAACAGTAGATTTTTGGGTTAAATCATTTGATAATACTTATTTAAAATGCGCAAAAGACTTAGTTAATAGTCCTAAAGCTACTATCTTAATCCTACATGGATTAGCAGAGCACTATAGAAGATATGATTATATCACTAGCAAATTTGTTTCAGATAATTTTAATGTATATAGATATGACCACAGAGGGCACGGAGATTCTGATGGGAAAAGAGGATATGTTGATGATGCCCATACCTTTGCAAAAGATCTAAAAGTTGTTATTGATTTAGTTAAAGAAGAAAATCCAGATCTTCCTTTATTTATTTTAGGTCAAGGCATGGGAGGACATATAATGAGCATTCTAGGTGTACAATATGATAACCTGGTAGATGGAATGATATTTTGTAGCCCTTTAATTTGTGATTATGGTAATTATACAAGTTGTAATTCTGATGAATATGATAGTGATTTTGACGTTGTCTCTGTTGGAAGTATTCATAATTTGAGTCATGATTATGATTTTGTTCAATCTTATGATGAGGATGAATTAGTATTAAAACAAGTTACTGTAGGTCTTTATAAGGCATTGAAAAAAAGTTGTTCTAATATACTTGAATATTTATATAAATTTAAATATCCTTGCTTAATACTTCATGGCTCAATGGATGCAGTAATAGATTGTGAAGATAGTAGGTTTTTATTTAATAATATAATTTCCACAGATAAGGAAATTAGAATCTTGAATGGTTTATATCATAAGCTTTTGGATGAATTAATTAAAGACGATATAATCGCTGAAATAAGTAGATGGATAGAAAATAGAATATAGTTAATTTAGGAGAGCTAAAATTATTCAACTCTCCTTTTTTAATTAAATTATATACTTGATCTCTGCATCTGGAAAAATTTCTTCTATGTTTTCTGTAAAAAATTTTTTCATATAAGATAGACTTTCCTTTGGATAAACAAACTTTCCATACCCAAATTGACCATATTTATAAGTTCTATCATCATCTTTCATTGGTAAAGTATTATCTGGAAAAACTTCATTTATAATATTTTTTGCTCTTGTTGTATATCGGTGAGATATTACTTCAAAAGTGATTGGATATTCTAAATTACTAGGTATTTTTTCACTTAAATATATTAAAAGATTTCTATAATCTTCTTCCCAGTTTTCATACATAAATACAGGGGCAATAATGTATCCAACAGGATAACCTGATTTCATCATTTTTACACTAGCCTCAATTCTTTTTTCTCTACTACCCGTTCTTTTTTCATAATCTTCTATGACTTTTCTTGTATTAATAGTAAATCTTGCTTCTGTTTTACCTTTATGTTCAATATCTAATAATGTGTCTACATCATCAAACTTTGTTACAAATCTAAATCTTCCATATTCACTTTTTGCGAAAAATTCAATTGTTCTTTTCAAAGAATGTGTATAAGGCTCAACAGGTATAGGATCAGATGTGGCTGAACCTTCAAATATGGTAATTTCAGGCTTTCTTTCATCCATATATTGTTTTGCCCTATCTAAGATATCATCAATGTTTACATTAACTTTTATAAAAGGTTTGTCACCTAAGTTTGTGTTCAAATAACAATATTGGCAATTTCCCACGCAGCCACTAAATAAAGGTAATTGCCAATGAGCTGACGGTTTACAGCTTTGAAATTTATAACCTTTTTTTACACCTACAACCAAAGTGTTTTTTCCTTCTTTGTAAAAATCTTTAATACTATCTCCTGGTATATGTTCTTTAACTTTATTATTTGTCAAATTTATTATTTCTGTTTTTTCTTTATTTTTAAATTTCTCATAAATATTTTTCCCTATTTCATAGTTTAGAGCACCTTTTTCAAATATAATTCTTTGAGGAACAAACATTATTTCACCTTCCTTTGATTCTATTTTTCCAAATTAATATTTAAAAATTCAAGGACAAATTAGGATTATATGTTATAATTTCAATAAAAATAATATTTAAGGGGTTTATTATGTCTGAAAGTATTAGTGAAAAGAATTTAAAAGAACAAGAAAAAATAAAAAGATTTGAAGAAATTAAAGAAGAAATGATAAACAATGGATATAAAGAGAATTTAGGAATAATTACTGTTGCAAAAGCTAACATTTATGCACTACTTACAGCCGGTCCAATAGCTCTTATTTGTCTTTTCATTTATATAAATAAATGGGACAGTTTTATTTTAGAGTTTACTCCAGCTACTCTCATATTATGTTTTATTTCAATAATTGCATCTGTTGTCATTCATGAATTTTTACATGGACTTACTTGGAGCTTATTTTGTAAGGAAGGATTTAAGAGTATAAATTTTGGTGTAATGTGGAAATCACTTACTCCTTATTGTCATTGCAAAGAACCGCTTAATTTTAAAGCTTATATTACTGGCGGACTTATGCCTTTACTTATTTTAGGTATTTTGCTATTTATAATTTCTTTCTTTATGGGGAATTCTTCATTAATGATTTTAAGTTTGATTAATATTTTATCCGCAGGTGGGGATACTACTATTGCCCTATTATTATGCAAATATAAGGATGCTATTTTTATAGATCATCCTACAGACTGCGGTTTTGTTGCATTCACAAAATAATAAGACAAAAATTTCAATAAAAAACAGATACAAATTTAAAACTTGTATCTGTTTTTTGTTTTATTTTATAATATCTGCATATTTAAAGTTTATAGTATTTTGTAAGTCTTCAGGATTTAGTTCAATTTGAAATCCAATTTTTCCACCACTTACAATTATTTTTTCTAAATTTTTGCCACTTTCATGTACAAATGTAGGATATAATTTCTTCATTCCTACAGGTGAACATCCTCCTCTAATGTATCCTGTCACCTTATTTATATCTTTAACATGAATCATTTCCACATTCTTTTCTCCAGCTGATTTTGCTGCTTTTTTCATATCTAAACTTTCTGCCACAGGTATTACAAAAACATAGAAATTCTTGCTCCCACCTTGAGCTACTAAAGTTTTAAATACCATATTTTCATCTTGATTTAATTTATGTGCCACACTTATTCCATCTATATGGTTATCATCAGCTTCATAAGTATACATATTATACTCTATTTTCTTAGCATCTAATATTCTCATGGCATTAGTCTTTTGTTGTTTTTTTGCCATTTCATCATCTCCCTGTTAATTTTTCCAAATTGATACTATTCTTTTATTATAATATATTTTTTTCTTTTCTTCAGGTTATTTTACTTCTATTATATAGGCACTAGTCTGGGGTGGTATACTCATTGTCATTACATTTGAATGATATGCCACAACTAAGTCTCCTATACTTAAATCATCTACTGTAATTTCATTATATTCACAGTTTAATATTAAAGTTTCATCACTAACAACAAGTCTTGTGAAAGTATAAATATCCTTTGGATCTTTTCCTATGGTAATCAACTTATATCTGCTATCATTACTATCTGTTATTTCCACAATTCTTCCTATTTTATAAGAACAACATTTCATTATAATTCCTCCAATAATGCTATTTAATTATTTATATTTTTCTTAGTTAAATATGGTTACAATTAATAGGAGGTACGCTTAGTGTTTAATATTTATTATAGTAAGTTTGTTAATCTTTATGGCGATCTCCTTCACATTGTTTTTTCAAATAATTTCTTTTTCTATTTTTTTCGCACTCTGATACTCCACAAATTGTACAGTTTAATATTTCTTTTGATGGTAGTTCAAATACTGTACATGCAAATTCTGATACTAACTTTTCTAATAAATTTATTTCATCTCCCAATTCACAAACCATACATTCTATTAATTCACACTTACAATTCATATGTGACTTGCATAAGCACTCTATATTACTTATTTTTGAAATTATACTTGCTATTGAATCTATGACTTTAAATAAAGTGCATAATACATCTGATATCAAATCACATTTTTTACTAAATAGACATCTTAATTGACAAAGTAAATTTTTTAAATTTTTTAATATACATTCAAATTTATCTAGTTGTAGTAGATATCCATAGTTTTTCTTACAACAAGTACATTCCTCCATATCGTAAAGTGTTATTGTTAATACATCTAGCAAGTTAATACAATTACAATCCTTATTCCATCCCTGTAGTTTATCAATACACAAGTCTTCTTTTAAAAAGTTATTCGTAATATTTCTTATTATTTCAACTTCTTTTGGATGGTATTTATCATCATAATGATTACAGACATGGCAATTTTTATCACACATTTCATTACACTCATAATCATCATGCTCATTAGACTTATACATCTTATCTATGCTACCTTTTTCACAAGGTCTAAATTCTTTTTCACAGTCATCAAACTCCTTATGATAGCATCTTTTATCACAAAATAAGTCAAACTTCATCTCATTTAATATTTTATAAATCAATGGTAAATGTGTAGATTCAGATAAATCTTTACTTAATGATTGTATGAATATAAAGGACGTATTTATTAATTTACCAAAAGATAACCATAATAAAATCTTATTTAGTATCATAGAAATGCTTAAATTAGAAATTTCAATTATATTAGAATTTAAGGCTATAGCTCATACTAATAATTGTAAAAAAATATATTTTGAAGCCACTGGAAAGTCTGAAGATTGTATAGAGATTCTTTTAATGAATAAATGTTGCATACCTACCAATTGTGATTTAGATAATAATTTTATAGATGTGGATCACTGCTTAAATGCTGAGGTTGATCCAGGTTATATATTTATATCCCCTAAATACGATTGTCATTATAATATTGACGGTTTTTTAGGAAAGGTATTTATTAATTATGAAATTCTGATGGATTTAATGTGTTATAAAAAAATAAGAAAATGTTTTTATAATACTGCCTATAATATTGGAGGTATTTATCATAAAGAATATATATATTTTAACTGACAATTATATTTGTCAGTTTTTTATTTTAATATAAAAGTTTTTATATGATATCTTATTTTATGGCACAAGATTCTTTCTAAATATATTAAAATTAATTCTTTAGTAGTAAATTTAAGATTCTATTACAATCCATAAAATACATCAATATTTAACAAAATTTTAGTTTTTTATACTTATTTAGTAACATTATTCTATTTTATAAATATATTATAAATATAGGCTAAGGAAACCTATATAATATAAATATTTAAGGAGTAGATATTATGAGTAATAACGGTTGGCTATCACCTAAATCATGTCAACAATGTGATCCTTGTCCTGGCTCTGGTCCTGGTCCAAAACCTAAACCATGTCAAAAAAATGAATGTTGCTGTAACAAAGACATAAAAAGAGCTTTAGAATTATTATTAAATCCTACTATAAAGGATGCTATAATATACAATGAATTCGCATTTGTTGGTGAAAAATTTTTAATAGGTACTAGTTTAGAATTAATTACTGATTGGATCACTGAGGAGAACGACAATACTAGACCACCAAATGCAACATTAAGTTCAATTGACCCTTGTCAATCTAGTTTTATAAATATAAATGCACCTGGTTATTACTATCCAATACCAGCTGAAGATCCATCACCTTATTTTATACCAGATACAATTTCTAGAGCATCTCTTTGTGATTTAAATGCTATAATTTTCAACTATGATCCTGAAGCTGTAGAAGATTTTGAGGCAAGCTTAAAAGCATTACTTGACAAAAAATACCCATGTCATAATTTTAAAAATAATGAATGTTGCTGCGGCAATGATATATTTAGAGATGATGAATGTTGTTGTGGCGATGGTATATTTAGAGATATAAATAAACCTTATTCTTTCAATGATAATTTAGTTAATATTACAGGTGGCTGGCTTGCTTTACATGAAGCTAAGGCTTTAGGTAAAGTTGGAAATATTTTAGTTCTTGCTAATACTCTTGATGATATAAATAGAATTTATTTTGTATGCTTAGAATCTATAGGATTCTATGGAATACCAGCTTAAAATTAGATATGTTTATATATAAATCATTTATTTTTAATTAAATAATATGGGTGTGCATTATTCTATCAAAAGTTGAAGACTGTGAAATTTTTTTATAAATAGCTTTCTATGATAAATTTGTTAAGGCGTAGGTAGAATAAAAATCTATCCGTGCCTTAACTTGAATGTAATTCTAATTTAATTGCACATCAAGCATATCTTTAAAAAGGTGTTTTTTCTAGTTATAAATAATTGTTAATCTAGTTGTCCATCATACATTATTGATAGCTGTCCATAAACTTTCTCACAATTTCTAAGAGGTAAAGTCCATTTTTGTAGCCTCAAAGATATATAAATATAAAGCTTTAAGTAAAGCCGTATCACTTGGAAATACTCTGCGTTGACGCTTTAAGCGTCTATCTGTACTATTAAGGCTTTCAATTGCATTTGTAGTATAGATAACCTTACGTACATCTGCAGAAAATTTAAATATAGGACTTATTGCATACCAATTTTTAGACCAACGTTTCATAGCGTTTGGATAATAATCTTGCCATTTTTCAGTTATTCTTAACATTATTTCATAACCTTGTTCTTCGCTATGAGCATGATATATTGATTTTAAATCTTTAGCTAATATTTACTACTTTAATTTTGACCGACTTGTATAGTTAAAACATCTTTTTTACCGTCTTCATTTATTCCAAGGATAAAATATGCTGCTAACTTTTTGATGGTATGGTTATCTCTTACAGAAAAGTGAACTGCATCAATATATATGATTGGATAAACTTGTGATAGTGGCCGATGTTGCCAATCTTCGATTTCAGTAAGCAACCTATCGGTTATGTCTGAAACTATGCTTTCACTTACTTCAAAACCATAAATTTCATCTATTTTATCTAAAATTTGACGAGTTGATAAGTCCTTTGCATACATAGAAATAATTTTAGTCTCAATACTTGAGATATCTTTTTGTCTTTTCTTTACTATTTTAGGTTCAAAAGGGCTATTTCTATCTTGCGGTACATCAATTTGGAACTCACCATATGTACTTCTAACTTTTTTTGATTTATTTCGGTTTCTTGAATTATAACTTTCATCCCTTTCATAAGGTTCATAACCTAGATGATTATTCATTTCAGCTTGAAGCATGGATTCAATTGTACCTCCAAGCAAATCTTTTAATGCATCTTGAATATCTTCAGCTGTTGCAATGTCATATTCTTTTATTAGCGTAGCTGTAATATTCTTTTTGCATTCAGTTAATCTTTCTTTTCTTTTTTACCATAAAAAACAGCCTCCCATAATAATTTAATATTATCATAGAAAGATGTTATATTTTAGAAATTATAGAATTTTTTCACAGGCTCTTGTACTTTGTAACTTATATATAATTGCATTTGATTTATTCCACTCTTTAGTAGTTACAATTAATATATTCATAGAAATTACCACCTTTATTTTTTATAGTAGTTTAGCACCTTATTAACTGCCAATACTACGTCTTGTAAGTCTTTATCACTCATATTTACATGTAGTGGTAAAGTAATCATTTTATTATATAAATCTTCTGCATTAGGACATAAACCTTCTTCATATCCTAGTTTTTTATAATAAGGTTGTAAATACACTGGTAAGTAATGAACATTAACTCCTATATTCTCACCTTGTAAAGCTTCAAATATTTCTTTTCTTCCTACTTTAAATTTTTCTAACTCTATTTTTATAATATATAAATGGCGAGCAGTATCAGAAAAATCTTCTTCTTTTTGAATAATAATTCCATCTATTTCTGATAATTCTTCATTATACATTTTCACTAATTCTTTTCTTCTCTCTATAAATTTGTCTAATTTATTTAACTGACTTATACCAAGGGCACATTGTATATCTGTTATTCTATAGTTATAACCTAAATCAATTTGTTCATAGTACCAAGGGCCCTCTTCTTTGTTAAATAAAAACTCTTTTTCTCTAGTAATTCCATGTGTTCTAAATAGTACTAATTTATCGTAAAGCTCCTTTGAGTTAGTTGTAATTATTCCACCTTCTCCAGTAGTTATGGTTTTTACTGGATGAAAACTAAATTCTGTCATATCTGATATGTTTCCAACTTTTTCTCCTTTATATTTTGTTCCAATTGCATGAGCTGCATCTTCAATTATTATTAAATTGTGTTTATCTGCTATTTTCCTAATTTCATCTAAATCTACTGCTTGACCAGTGAAATCTACTGGTATTATTGCCTTAGTTTTGCTAGTTATTTTCTTTTCTATTTCTTTTGGATCTATATTATAAGTGTATGGATTAATATCAGCAAATACAGGTTTTCCACCACAATATAAAACACAATTAGCTGAAGCTGCAAATGTCATAGGAGTTGTTATAACTTCGTCTCCTTCTTTTATTCCTGCAGCATAGCAAGCTGCATGCAGTGCAGCTGTACCATTAGATACAGCTACAGCATATTTGCAACCTACATAATCAGCCACCATTTCTTCAAATTGTTTTACATTTGGTCCTGTAGTTAAATAATTACCTTTTAGAACATTAACTACTAATTTAATATCACCATCATCTATAACCTGACGTCCATAAGATAAGTATTCCTCCCTTACTGGAGTACCACCATTTATAGCTAGTTCACTTTTCATCTTATATTCTCCTTTCTCTATTTTTAGTCCAGTTTTTTGATTATTTTTGCAGGTACTCCTCCAACAATACAGTAGTCTGGAACATCTTTAGTAACTACTGCTCCAGCACCTACTATACTATTTCTTCCAATAGTTACACCCTTTAATATTGTAGCTCCTCTACCAATCCAAGAGCCCTCTTTTATCACTACTTCTTCCTCAGAGTCTCCTTGCTGAAGAATTGGCTTATTTATATCTGCATAATTATGATTATTAACTGTTATAAACACGTCTGGCGCAATTAGCACATTATTTTCTATAATAATTTTAGATACTTTACCTGCATGTAACTGTGTTCCTGATCTTAATACAACATTATTTCCCAAATTAATATTATTTCCATTTACAATTGTTACATATGGTCTTACCTGTACGTTATCTCCTAGTTTTTCAATATTTCTTTTTACTAGTATTTTGTTTAGAGGCTTTATACGAAGCATCCAGTGTTTTAATAGTATATCTGGACCAAATCTATATTTATTTAATATACTCATATTTATTACATCCTTCTTGTATATAAAATATAATTATGTTTTATATATTCCTAATCTATTCATTTCAGATCTTAACTGATCTACATTTAACCACTGAGTATTTGTTCCTGAGCTATACTCAAATCCGACTGGTATAAGTTTTCCACCTTCAGCAAAATAATTTTCTTTATTCCACCATTCAAGTTGAGGATAAATTATATAATGCTTTTCATATTCATAAGTAGTTCTAGAATCATCCTTTGTTATCATTACTTCATGCAATTTTTCACCTTCTCTAATACCTACATTTCTAAGTTCACATCCTGGTGACATAGCCTCTGCTAAGTCTACTATTTTAAATGATGGTATTTTAGATATATATGTTTCTCCCCCTTTTGATTCTTTCAGAGCTTTCAAAACTAAATTAATTCCATCTTCCAAACTAATCCAAAATCTAGTCATATTAAAATCTGTTATGGGCAATTCCGTTATGCCTTGCTCTATAAGATTTTTAAAAAAGGGAATAACTGAACCTCGACTTCCACATACATTTCCATATCTTACTATAGAAAATATTGTTCCTTTTTCTTCTGAATATCCATTTGCTGAAATAAATAATTTATCTGATACTAATTTTGTTCCTCCATAAAGGTTTATAGGATTAACAGCTTTATCAGTGGATAAAGCTATTACTTTTTTTACATTTTTATCAAGAGCTGCCTCTATTATATTTTCGGCTCCTTTTATATTTGTTTTTATTGCTTCAAAAGGGTTATATTCACAGGCTGGTACTTGCTTCATAGCTGCTGCATGTATTACATAATCTACATTGTCAAATGCTCTATATAATCTATCTTTGTCCCTTACATCTCCTATAAAAAATCTAACTAAATGTAATTTTTCTGGCATTGATAGAGCTAATTCTTTCTTGAATAAATCTTGTTTATACTCATCTCTAGAAAATATTATGATTTTCTTAGGATTGTATCTATTTAAAATTAATTTAGTAAAGTTTTTTCCAAATGATCCTGTACCGCCTGTAATTAATATTACTTTACTATTCAACATTATCTTTGCTCCTTTAACACTATACTAAAAAAATGTTCTACTATTTAAATCAATGTATTTATAAAACATTTCTATCTATAATATGCATTTAATGTAAATAAAGGTACTATTTTAGTAGTGTTATTTGAAAATAATTATGTTTATTTATATAAATTCATAACTCTATTCTTTCCTACAATATCTTCTAATAAATCACAAATTTTCTCATAACAATATTTATTTTTATCTACGGAATAGTAACCATCTATAATTTTTTTATCTAGAGTACATTCCATATTACTATCAAATTTATTATAATTATAAAATTCTTTATATTTAGTTATTTTATTTGCATTCATCATCAATTCATGATCTAGGTATTCAGGAATATTAACAGGTCTAAGAATTGAACAACTTTTATTCATAAAATAGGCATCAATTATAGATGTACTTATCCATGTATTAATTTTGTCACATACATTTATCCAACTTCTCACGGAATCTTCTTTTATTACATGAAATCTCTCATTTTTAGATTCCAATTCATCTAATTCATTAAAATTATTAAGCTTTCTTTTTTCATAAGGATGAGGCCTATATATAAATTCACAGTCATTACTGCTTATATATTTTTCAATCCACTCCAATATTATTTTTCTAGACTGTGTACTTATTTCACAAAATTCTGTAGCATTTGCTTTGCCAACTATTATGCCCATTCCTCTTTGTTGAGATTTTTTTACTTGTGCCAACGTAAAGCTTGATAAAAATAGTATCCATTCTTTAGATTTATCTAAATTATAATCATTTGCCATTTGTTCTTTATTTTTATAAATATTTCTAAATCTTTCACTACACATATCCACATTTAGACATCCCACTACTTTTACATTGTCTTCACTAATACCACTTGAGATAAATCTGTTCTTGCACATTTCTCCCCAACATAAATGCATTGCGTTTTTTTCTATTCCTTGCGGAATTTGGTATGTGGCTTTGTCCCACATATTTGACATTACTTGTTCATATTGAAGATTAACTATTCGGGTAATCTTACTATTAAATGTTCTTGTAACACACTCTACTGTCTTTGGATCATGCAAACAATGTGTAATAACTATATCTGGTGTAAAATACAAAACTCGCTTTGGCTTTACTATATAATCATAATGATATACATATACCTCATGTCCTCTTCTCTGTAATTCTGACTTTAGTAAATATGCATTTTGCAATTCTCTTTGTATTTCATGATAAAAAATTATTACTTTCATACTTACATTCTCTCCTTTGCAATCTGTCTTACTATTTCATCTAGTTTTTCTTCTATATAATTATAATTTAAAATATACTCATTATTTTCAAGTTCAATATAATATATAAGTTTATCTATTTCTATTTGTAGACCATCTATATTTTGTTCTATATTATTTAAATCACGCATTATACGTTTTATATTTCTATAACTTTCAAATTTTTCATAATATGATTTTGCATTAATAAACCTATTTAAATAATTTAAGATTTTTTTAGTATTTTTTTCATGTTGAGGTAGATTCTTATCTTTTTTATTTTTTTCTTTTTCCTTAGTTAAAGATTTTTGTACTTCTCTTAAGAAAAAAGCATTATTATATTGATTTTCAATTGGGTCTTCATCCTTTTTGTCGTAAGATTTATATAAATTAATAAATTTTGCTAAATTTTCCATTATTACATCAATATCCTTCCTTAAAATATAATTTCTTATTATTACAATATGGTTTAATATAATAAAACGTTCATCATATTTATATACATATAGTAAAAATCACTTGAGAGTCATCATTAAAATAAAAACATTGGCTGCGTAGTAATAAGTAAAAAGTTATTCATAAATTGAGAGATAAAATTATTGTCAAAAAATAAATATGTAAAAAACTACGTTTGTTGAAACTTTTAAGTTTATTCATAGCAAATCAAAGAAAACAAAAGATTATAATGTAAGGTTCTAGATGTGTCTAAAAACACGAGTTCAGTATCTATATTAAAACTACTAAGTAGTAATATTGCTACCATAGGAAAAAGTACTAGCTGTAATATCCTAAAAAAATGCTAAATAATATCAATAAAAATACAGTTAGGCAAAATGGGATCTCATATCTGCAGTTAAAAAATTAAGATTACACAGTTTTAAAATTAAATATATTACCAAAAACTAGGTATTTCAAATAAAACTGTAATAAATTATTCTAGAATACCTAATGAAGATAGCGAAAAATATAATACAACCTCAAAATTATTATTATAAAAAAGTAGCCTCAATGAAAGAAAAGAACAGTTAATGAAAAAGGTTAAAGAATTGAAATCTAAAGGCCTGAATGTTAAGACTATTGCTGACAAATTAAATTTAGATAGACGAAGAGCAAGTAAATATTTAAAATCAGACGGTACATGGAAACAGGCTTCTTTGAGTCAATCCAAATGTAGCATTGTAGATAAATATATAGATACAATTAAAGATAGTTATTTGGAGGGATATAGTATAAAATTAATTTATTCTGAAATCCAATATCTTAGATATCATGGTTCATACGCCTCTGTAAAAAATATATTGACTCTTTTAGAAAAGATACTTTACATAATAATAGCATTGAAATTAATAATTATGATTATATAGAAAGAAAATACGTTGTAAATTTATTATATAACAGGATTAACAATTTAAAAATTATAACTACTGATAAGTTTGAAGATTTAATCAACAAGTATGAGGATTTAAGATCTCTTTTCGAGCTTGTTGATAATTCTAAATATATCCTTTTAAATAAAAACTCCAATAAATTAGATTCTTGGATTGAAGAAGGGCTAAAGTTAAATATTCATGAAGTTAATAGTTTTATATCAGGAATACAAAGAGATATAGTTGCTGTAAAAAATGGTATTGATTATGAATATAATAATGGCTTAGTTGAAGGCAAAGTTAACAAAATAAAGGTCATTAAAAGAATTATGTATGGTAAATGTGGTTTCGAAACATTAAAAAGAAAAGTATTATTATTAGAATAGTAATGTTTTTCAACTAAGTATGGAAAGAACCAATTTTATTTTACCACTCAAAGATTTATCTAGTAGATACATATGTACGAAAAACTTTGTTTTTTATCCTGATGATGAAGATAACTTCCTAAAAAATATGAATTATGAATTTACAACCTCATATAAATATATTGATTTTATTATTACCTAAATTATATAACCAATATCAAATAAATTAAGACGTAAAGGTAATAATAAATGGATTTCCTGCAAAGATATAAATTTTAATTAAAAACGGCTATGATTTCATAACCATAGCCATTTAAATAAACCTAAATTATTATCATTAAACTTTATTATTTATCTAGAAAATGTATAATTAAATTTTCAGATAGGATTCTAGATATACAAAGCAAATTCTATACCTGTTAAAGAATATAATTGATATTTTCTAATCTAGGTATGCACTATAGAATCCAATAGACCCTAAACATACAAAATAAATTCTAGACACAGGCACAGCCGGATAGTATGCTGTATTAGCAAGAACTAATACATTTCCTACTCTACCTAAAATTTTAGCTTCTGTACAAGCTAACCAACCAGCAGTAAAATTAAGAAAGCTATCTCCAAAACGATAAGGATTAAATATACATCCAAATATATCTTCTCCATAGCCAAATCTTGCATCATTACAACGATGACAACAATATTCCTTATCAAGTAATTTTTGTAAATTATCCTCGAAATTTGTAGCTTCTGGGTCATATTGGAATACTATAGCATCCAGGTTACAAAGTGATACTCGATTAACTGCCATAGGAAATTGCTCAGCATCTGAAATAGAAGTAGCTAAAATTGGATACACAACAGAGTTACCACTTATATTTATGAAATCAGATTGACATGGATCAATACTAGTTAGTGTAGCATCTGGATCAAATATATTATCATTATCATCTGGATCACTTTCTAAAGCAGTGCCTACTAAAAAATTTTTACCTATAAAAGCAAACTCGTCAAATAGTACATCATCTTTTATTGATGGATTAGATAATAATCTTAAAGCTCTTATCATATCTTTTGCACAACAATAATTCTCTTCTTTTGAACAAGGTTTTGGTTCTGAACAAGGTTTTGGTTCTGAACAAGGATGTGATTCACTGTTTTGAGATGGTTTTGTAACCATCCAACCATTATTACTCATAAAATTTACTCCTTTAAAATATTATAAGCTTTATTTGCTTATAATATAATATATCTACAAAACAAAACAATGTTACCAAATAAGATATAAATATTTTATAATATTTATATCTATAGAAGAAATTTTGTATTGATGACAATATATTGATTAGGAATTTTTATATTTCCTAAGTTATATAATTAAACGAGACAAACATGTACACAAAACACCATCTAGGATTTAAAAATTAAAAGGTAAGTAAATATTAAAACACTCTAAGAACCTCTATACAGAAATATAAAATTATACCTCTGTATAGAGGCTGTTTAGTAAGATTAACTTTGCCTCTATTACTTGAGACTGTGAAATTTTTTCTGTAAATAGCTTTCTATGATAAATTTGTTAAGGCGTGGGTAGAATAAAAATCTATCCGTGCCTTAATTTGAATGTAATTCTAATTTAATTGCACATCAAGCACACCTTTAAAAAAGGTGTTTTTTTGCTAGTTATAAATAATTGTTAATCTAGTCGTCCTTCATACATTATTGATAGCTCTCCATAAACTTTCCCCCCAATTTTTAAGAGGTAAAGCCCATTTTTAGTAGCCTCAAAGGTATATAAATATAAAGCTTTAAGTAAAACCGTCTCACTTGGAAATACGCTGCGTTGACGGTTTAAACGTCTATATATACTATTAATACTTTCAATTGCATTTGTAGTATAGATAACCTTACGTACATCTACAGAAAATTCAAATACGTGACTTATTGCGTCGCAATTTTCAGAACAATTTTTCATAGCGTTTGGATAATAATCTTGCCATTTTTCAGTTATTCTTAACATTATTTCATAACCTTGTTCTTCACTATGAGCATGATATATTGATTTTAAATCTTTAGTGAACTCTTTTTTATCCTTATTAGCTATGTTAGTGTCAATAAAAATTACCCACTATTTTATTAATGATAATTATTCAGAACTCCCTATGTCAGATGAAGATTCTAACATAGCTCTTAAAGTTCCTTCCCTTTGTTTCATTCTATAGCTTTCGCCTTTTATTACGACAAAATGGCCATGATGAACAAATCCATCAAGTATAGCTGTCGCTAAAACTGGATCATAGAAAATTCTTGCCCATTCATAAAAAACCTTATCTGAAGTAATAATTGTTGAAGTTTTTTCATATCTTCTTGAGATTACTTCGTAAAAATCATCTACACTATTTTGATTTAGTTTTTTCAATCCTAATTCATTTAATATTAACAAATCTACAGATGTATAGTACTTTAATCGTTGTTGAAATGAATTGTCTGCTCTTGAAATATACAAATCTTCTAGCATTTCATTGACTGTACTAAATAATACTTTATAACCTTGAGATATAGCCTTTAATCCAATAGATATTGTTAAATGTGTTTTACCTGTACCTGGCGGTCCTATGAAGGCCACATTTTCTTTCTTGCGGACAAATTCACAAGTAGCTAGATTATAGATAAACCTTTTATTTATGCTAGAGGTTGGTAATTAAAATTATATTCTTCAAGGGTTTTATGTTGAGTAAATTTAGCTCTATTAGTTCTTTTAATACTGCTATTATTTTGTCTATTTAGAACTTCATCACTAATTAAGAGTTCTAAAAATTCCATATATGAGAGGTTACTTTTAATTGCTTCTTCATTACGAACATCTAATGATTTAACAATTCCTGATAATTTTAAATCTCTTAATCTACAAAGCATTAAATCATTCATTTTTTATTTCTCCTAAATCCATTAAATTATTATAATCACTTACGTTTCTAGAAATATGGGTCTCGTTGGTATTTATGTATGTTTCATTTGTTTCAATAGGTAGATTAGATAAGTTACTTTCGCAAATCTTTTTAACTACTTTATAAGTTAATGCACCATATGAAAGTGCTCGTATACAGGCATTATTAATGGTTTCATTATCATATTTGTTGCTACATTTATTTATGTATAAATCAAAGAATTTTAGAACGCCAGCTCCTATTGTAGACATAGTCTCTCTTTGTCTTGACAAAATCTCTTTAGATGTTATATTTTTATTATGAGGATAGTGTTCTATCTTTGTATTAAAGTGGCCCTTTGTATTCTTTGAAATGGAGTGAAGGGCTATTTCTTTGTAATTAAATAGTATTTTAATAATATTGTTTATCTCTAATACATCAAAAGTTTCACCTATGTATGAATAATGAACAGAGTAGTAATTATTTTGATAAGATATATGGCAGTTAGAGTTTACCTTGGCTTTAGTTAGCTTAGATGATATGAACTCTTGTACTGGTAAAGGTTGTAATGTCTTCTTTTCTACTGTTTCAAATATATCTTTAGGTATTTTTTTAGTAGTTCCGTGAATTCTTACATTTGCAACTGTAGCTAACCATTCTTTACAAAACTCAGATGCTTCATGTATGTCTTTAAAATCTCTACCTTTAAAACAATTTTCTTTAACGTAATTTACATTGGATTCAACTTTTCCTTTGTCTGTAGGTGTATATACATACATATATCTTGAATAACTTAATGTCATCACAAATATCCAGGCTTTTTTATTTCTGTTATTTACTTTGATAGCGCCTATATATCCAAAGTCTACTTGTGCTTCTTCACCCGCCAGGGTATTTAAGACCATGTAAACTTTTTTAGGTAGTATTTTTAATTTTTTTACATATTTTTTTACTGTATCATAACTTCCTTCATACTGAAAACCTCGTTGTAGATCTTGAAATATTCTTTTAGCGGCTAATTCTTTTTTAACTTGTATCTGTAAATATTCTTCAAACCGGTCTAGCATTGAAGTTTTTTCTTTCTTTCAACATGTCCTTTTTCATCTAAGTATTTGAGAACTTTAGCAATAGTTTTTCTATCAGCACCAACTATTTCTGCTATTTTTGTTTTACTATATCCTTTATTGAAAAGGGTCTGTATTGTTGTATGCATATCTACTCCCAACATTTATATCTCTCCTATAATTATTTATTTTCTAACTATAGTAAAGCATACTAGAGATAATATTGATAAATATGTGGGGAATTAATTTTCCCTTTTCTGGGTAATTTTATTTTACCACTCACAAAACCTTCTATTGGACCGTTATCTATACATCTACCAACACGAGACATACTCTGAGTAGCTGATACATTATCAAGTTTTAATTTAAATGTTTTACTTGTATATTCATATCCTTGGTCACTATGCAATAGCGGACTGGCGTGAGGATTTTTTTCATAGCTAAATCAAATGTATCAATTACGAGTTTATTGTTATTTGATCGTCCCAAAATAAATGAAATTATACTATTATCATACAAATCTATTATTTCACTTAAATAGGCCTTTGTATCATTAGCTAACTTTTATTTCAAAAGATATTCTAGATTTTCTAGACATAAAAATACTCCCTTCATGATAACAGTTTTATTATTTTAACTGTCTACCATAAAGGGAGCATATCACGTATCATTATCGGAAAAATACACACTTTGTTTTATATACCCTAAAATTTTAATTTATAATACTGAACTTATTTTTGATGTGGAGTAAATTGTTATACCTGAATCATTGTTATCCACTAACATAACCCCACTACCCACCTGTTTAATAACACCATTTATATCTTCTTCAAACGGTGTTGATATATTTTCCTTACTTATTTCCACACTACTTATTAAACTTGTAGGTTTTTTATCCAATTTCACATCTTCCACAACATAATTTTTAATTTCACTAGTTTTTACTGACTTAATCATATCTACTTTTTCTATCTTATCTATTTTCGATACTGAATCATATTGAACATCTTTTATACACTTTATAGATTCTACATTTTCTTTAGTAGCAACAAAAGCAGTTTCAACCTTATTCACTATATTATTTATAGTACTATTTGAAACATTAACAATATTATTTATGGAAATTTCATTTTCTTCTTTTTTCTCCAGTATGTTATCATCGTATTCAATATCTACAGAATTTATAAAACTATCCTTAGAATAATTTATTTCTTTAACTACTTGATTTATTATATTTTTATTTTCATCTATATTAACTAATATATTTTTTATATTATTAGGTACTACTGTTATAGTTTCCATAGAAACTTTTAATGGTTCAAAGGTTCCGTCATCCAGTACTATACCTATATAATTGTCTCCTGTTGGATCAAAAGTTAAGTATTTATCTTTTATTTCTTCTTCATTAATATTTTTATTACTAGGTTTAATAATCAAAATATCAATAGTTTTAGGTTTAATTAGCTGAATATCTGTATTAACATTTCCGATTACTTTTTCTTCATAAACAGGTTTTGTATCTGTTATTGCTTTTGATTTTTTTTCTATAATATCTTTAACTACTTTTGTAGTCGATTGATTTGTAATTACTTTGCAATCCTCCATATGTATATCTGCTACTACTCCTACTTCTTCTACTTTTATAGGTTTTGCCACTTCAACTTCATTAGAGTTATTAGTTAAAACAAACATTTCTTCAGTTTCAATCTCTTTTATTACTTTTTCCTTATTATCTTCTATGGAACTTAACACATTATTTTTTTCCACATTTACTTTAAAATCTTCCAAAACAGCTTTTCTTTTTATATCTAACAATGTATCATTACTTAAAGCTTCCTTTTTATCCACAGATCTAATATTATTCATATATCTATCACATTTTGTTCCCTTGCAATAAATTCTATTTATATTATTTTTATTTTCTTGTATATACCATTCGATATTCTTTTCCTTTGATAAATTGTTACCACCTCTATAATATCCTGCATTTTTATACTCTTGTTTTATTTCCTTTTCAATAATATTTTCTACTTCTGTTATAAATATATTTTTTGCCTTATCATCCAAATTAGTATCTAATATTTTTAATTTTACTATGTCTTCTAGACGTAATGCTTCTTTATCTATTATTATTATGTTTCTATTTATTTTAATTAAGTCTACATTATTATTAGTAATTTTTATTTCTTTTCTTACTCCATCTACCGTAATTATTTCCATATTAATTTCATTATTTCTTTTATTTGATAACATATTTACTATATCATTTATAAGATCAAAAACTTTGGCAAATATCTTATTATCATTTTTTTTACTCATTTTTTCACTCCTTTCAAAAACAAATCTCCTCATTATACATATGTATAATGAGGAGATTTTATTACATAAGACAAGGACTAATTTATTAGTAATTAATCCTATACATATTTTTATCCATTGTAATAGCAGTTTGAACCAATTCTTCCATCTGTACAAGTAATACTGCTTGGATTCGTATTTGTATATACTATAAGCTCTTCTTTTACTATGGCATATATTGTCTTGCTTATTAATAAAGTTGAAAAAGCATCTGCACAGAATTTATTTGTTGTTGGATCATAAGTTTTTGTTGATCTTATACAATCTATTGACAGGCACGCATCAAAAATTTCTTGGAAGTGTATTCTATTTCTACCTGTTGGTAGACATATTGTTCCAAAGAAATCTGCTTTATTAAATCCAAATCCTGCGCTTAATGGTCCACTAAATTCTTCAGTTTCTGCTCTAAATTTTTCACAACCTATTTTACCTTTAACTATAAGTTTAGCTTTACAAATATAAAAATCTAAACAATCTTCACCTATTATAGTTTTTCTTCCTTCTTCACAGCATTCAATATCTATTGTCTTGCTTCCTTTGTACGTGTTATATAATTTTTTCTTTATAGAACCTCCATTGCAATCAAATTTACATTTGCAACTTTCAGATTCATCAGATGAATGGAAAGATACTTCATTCTCTAAGCTATCGATTCTTACTTCTATCTCCTCGTCTATTAGTCCTATGCATTTATACTTAACTATAATAGTTTCTATACATATTTCATCCCCTTGTTTATAATTGCAATTTGACGTTATAGTAAATTCAATATCTTTTAAATATTTTCTCTGCTTATCTTCTAAATATACACAGTCATATATTCTATCAGATAGTACTGGAATCCCCTTTGCTGTACATACATCCAACGGAGCTGCTATCTCTTTTGGAGAGCAGCATCCTTCTTGGCATCTGTTTGGCTTTTCAACTGGACCTGGTTTTTCACAGCCACAACAATCTTCATTTAAATTGTCTTTTACTTCACTCATGTCATATATCCTCTCCTGATTATTTTTTAGAAAAGACCATATTCTCTTCTTATATAAAATATATGATTTTAATGAGCACATGTTACTATCAGATTAATATATTTATTATTTTCGATAATTTATGTATAAAAAATAGTATTTTAATATAAATATTAATATGAATATTTTTAAGGAGGGATATTATGCCTTTTATAGATAAAACCTCTATCTTAGTTGAAAGTTCTATTAATAAAGGACTAACCTTATTTGAACTTGGTAAAAATATTGTCTCTACTAATATAGATTCTGATTTAAATAATATAGATTCACGTATATTATTTAACGGGGAGTACTCATTTATAGATATTTGGCTAGACGTAGATGATAAGGATAATATTTACGGTATATTAAATGATAAAAAAGGAAAACTTCAAAATTTAATTATAACTAGTGATAACGTAGATCTTGATACAATTATTAAATATGATTATAAAAATTTTCTTATAAAATTTACTTATATTAAAAAATTAAACAGTGAAAATCATATATTATATTACTCTATAAATAAAGAATCACCTTACTGTGCATATATAATTCACTTATATAAATCACCAAATATTTGTAAAAAAACTAGAATTGATTTTATCAATTATAACATATTAACTAACTTCGTTATTACTTATAATAATGTTCCAACCATATTTTACTTTAAATTAGTAAATCATCATGAGGAACTATTTTCATCTACATTTGATGAAAATCTTCATACATGGTCAAGTCCTAAACAAATAACTAATTCAAAAAAAGATAAAATTTATTTGTCTGCAATAAAAGATAATAAAAATAATTATCATATAGTTTTTGCAGAAAATAATAAAAATAGGTACTATTGTAAATACATACAAGGAAATTTTATAGATGATAATTTTAATATTACATCAGAAAAATATATTAGCAAAAATTCCATGTGCGTATTTCCTAATTTAATTTCTACTTGTTCAAGAATATATATTCAATGGATTGAGTATTTCGATTTATATACCAGTGAGTCTTTAGATTTGGGCAAATCATGGTCAAAGCCAAAATTAAATTATTCAGCATCAGATTTTCCTTTTCAAAGATATGAATTTAGATCAAATAATGATATTTATAATACTTCTACTATTTATGCACTTAAAAATTACAGTATTATATTATAAATATATTTTAAAGGAGATAAGTTATGCTTTGTAAGAACTGTGGATTTAAGTACGATGAAGAAGATAAATTCTGTCCTAAATGTGGCGAAAAAACAGATACAAATGATAAAGAAGAAAAAATAATAATTTTTAATTCTGATGATAAAAGTAGTCATAAAGAATATTATAGAAGTGGCAAAACAGGCAATAGCATTTACGATGAGTTTGCTAATCTAAAGCCTTACTATCAAGTAGAATTTACAAAAATAAAAGATAGTGGTGAAACTTATAAAGGCAAGTTTAATTTCTTTCCTTTCTTATTTTCTTGGATTTGGATGTTAACTAAAAAAATGTATGTTGGAGCTGTAGTATATATTATTGTAGTTGGGGTATTAACTAATTATGTTCATGGGATTTTTTCCTTACTCTTTGGAATACTAATGGGATTTAGAGCCAACTATATGTATTATAATTATTACACTAAGGGTACATATAAACCTTGGTAATTTACTCAAAGCCGTATATGTAAAATTTACATATACGGCTTTTTTTAAGTTAAAGACTTTATTATATTTTGAATTACCATACTAATTTCTTTTTCATCATTCCACTGCAAATCAGAAAATAAAACAAACCTTGGTATTAAAAATCCTAAAATATTAGTTATAATAATTCTAAATAATGTAATCTCATCTATATCTATAATTTCATTTTTATCCTTAAATCTCTTAATTAATTTTGTAAATACAGGATATGCATTTATTAAAAACATTTCTTTTATTTCTTCTTTTATATAATCTTGAGATATTATTTCCTGAATAATAATTCTAAATAATGGTGTTTCATCCTTTGCAAATTCATATCTATCTCTTACTATAACTTCAATAAAACTTTCCAATGTATTATAATCTTTATCTAAAACACTAGATATAAATTCTTTTATAATTTTAGGTTTTACAAATCTCATAAACGAAGGAATAAATATGGCATCTAACAAATCTCTCTTCGTTTTGTATTGCCTAAAAATTGTTCCTTCTGCTACTCCAGCTCTTTTTGCAATTTCTGCAGTTGATACTTTTTCATATCCCTTTTCACTAATAAGCTCTACGGCAGCTATTAGAATATTTTCTTGCTTTTTTGTAAGTTTATTTTCTTTATTGCCTTCTTCTATAATAGAATTCACCCATTTACTCATTTTGTCACCTTACCAAATCCTATGTTTTTTTAATGTTATTATATTTAATATTGCAAATACCACAGTAAATCCTATAAGCACTAATAAATCAGTACTAATTTGTTGTAAATTATAGCCACAAGTCATAACACCTCTCAGAGCATTACTGGCATAAGTTAGCGGCATACATTTTGATAAAATTTGTAGAGGTTCTGCCATGTTTCTTATGGAGAATAATCCACAGAAAAATACTTGAGGAACTATAACAATGGGGATAAATTGCATAACTTGAAGTTCATTATGTGCATAAGATGACACAAACATACCAAAACTTAGAGCACAAAGAGCTATTACGGTGCTTATTAATAAAATAAGACCTATACTACCACCATTATATATTTTTAATATTCCAATGGAAAAAGCAGAGATTATGGCAGATTGAACTATGGTAAATATACCAAAGCCAATTAAATATCCAAATACTATTTCATATCTTTTAATTGGTGTAGCTAAAAGTCTTTCTAAAGTTCCTGTTGTACGCTCTCTTAAAAAACTTACTCCTGAAATTAAAAATACAAAGAAAAATATAAATAATCCAATTAAAAGTGGTCCTATATAATCTATGGTACTCATGTCATTATCACCAAAATAATTGTCTGTTTCTATTTCTGTTGAATTTATATCTATAGAATCAATTTTATTAGCAAAATCCTTATTCAACATGTTAATCATAGGATTGCTTGCTAAATCTTCTATTATTTTTTTATTATCTTCACCTTTTTTAGTCATATAGTCTTTAACTGAGTCTTGAACATTTTTATTTAATTGATTAATTACAGAATTATCAGCGCCATTTAATAAAATATTAAGTTCTTTTTCATCTCCATAAATATATGCATCTAACGCTTTATTTTCAAATTTTTCTTCAGCTTCATTTTTACTCATTATATTTATGTCATTATCTTTATCCATAGATGATAAGATGTCTTTTACATTAGAATTTTCCACACCTATATTTAATGTGGCATCTTCATCAGTAAATACAAAGCTCATTAAAGTTAAAACTAGCATAGGAGCTATAATTAATAAAGCCATTGTTCTTTTGTCTCGTAAAAACTGTCTTATTATTCTACAAACCATAGCATTAATCCTCATATACATCACCCCCTAGTTTTAAAAATACGTCTTCTAATGTGTTACATTCATTTTCTTCTATTATATTCTTTGGTTCTCCCACACAAATACATTTTCCATTTCTAAGTAAAGCCAATCTATCACAATAAGATGCCTCATCCATAACATGAGTAGTAATAAGAATAGTAACTCCATTTTCTTTTAATCTATATAATTCCTGCCAAATTTGTTTTCTAAGTAAAGGATCCATTCCCACTGTAGGTTCATCTAAAATCAATATTTGTGGGTTATGAATTAATGATATGGCAAGAGATAATCTTCTTTTCATACCTCCTGAAAAATTACTTACTATTTTTTTAGTATCTGTGTTTAAGTTTACTACTCCCAGACATTTTTCAATTCTATTTTTTCTTTTCTTTTTAGATACTTTATATAGTCTGCAATAAAATTTCATATTTTCTTCTGCACTTAAGTCTGTATAAAGAGCATCTGCTTGTGCTGTATATCCTATACTTTTTATAATATTGGCATTAGGTACTTTTTCATTTAAAATAAGTATATCTCCTTTATCATTTTTTTCCATACCCATAATAAGTCTTATTAAAGTTGTTTTTCCTGCCCCCGAAGGTCCTAGCAAACCAAATATTTCTCCTTTTTTAACATTAAAAGATACATCTTTTAATACTTTTTGTTTTTTATATGACTTATTAATGTTTTTTATTTTTATACAATAATTATCTTCCATATTCACCCTCCTTAAATGAGTGATTACTCACTTTATATAAAGGTATCACAATTTATTTTCTATAGCAACAAAAAGTCTATCTTAAATAGTTAAAAGATAGACCTTAGTTTGATTTAATTTTACTTAAAATTAAATGTATCACAAGGTGCTTTATTTGCACCTATACTTACACTCTTAGCAGCACAATGTTTATTTTTGTTGTATTTACATTTGACAGCTTCACAGCTTATATTGTAAGTATTTGTTTTTACAGAATTAACACTATTTGTAAAAGAATTAGAACTTCTATCTACATATGAAGAACAAGAAGTTTCATCAGTTGTAACTGCTTGGGCTCCTCTAATATTTATAGCTCCTGCACTACACTCCATTCTTTGGTTAAAGGCACAATTTGTAGCATTACATTTTAAGTTTGTATTTTGCATTTTTTACCTCCTTAAATATATATTTCTTATTATTGCCAATATAGTGAAAAATATTTAAGACACTAAAAGACTCAACAAGGCAATATAATACCTTATTGAGTCTTTCACTTGCTTATTATTTTGAGTAAAACTCTACTATCAGTATTTCATTTATTTCTATTGGTACCTCATTTCTTTCAGGCATTTTAATAAGTGTACCTGCAAAGTTTTCTTCATCCTTTGCTAAATAAGGATATACTACTAGTGATCTTTCTTGGAAGTTAGTTTTAAACATTTCATTATTTGTAGATTTTTCTCTTAGAGAAACAATATCCCCTACACTCACTGCACATGAAGGTATATCTACTTTTTTTCCATTAACTAGTATATGCCCATGCACAACCATTTGACGAGCTTGTCTTATAGAGTTTGCTAGACCTAATCTGTAAACTACATTGTCTAATCTACACTCTAACATTTGAATTAATGCTGTACCCGTAGATGCCTTAGATTTTTCTGCTTTTTTGTAGTAATTTCTAAATTGTTTTTCTAATACTCCATAGTAAGCTCTAAGTCTTTGTTTTTCTAACAACTGTAGTCCATAAGGTGAAAGTTTTTTATCTGCTCTAGAAGTTCCTTTCACTGCTCTGTCCATCGCTTTAGGATGTCCACACACATTTAGTCCTAATCTTCTACATTGTTTAAATCTTGGTCCCATCATTTTTGCCATTACTTTAATCTCCTTAAAAATTATTATTTGCCGCGATAATTTTTAAAGCCAAGATAATTATATCATCCAATTGATTAACTGTAAATGATTTTCATTAACAATTAATCAATCATTTTATAGATATTTATTCCTTGCTCTTATTACATAAACTTCTACATAGAAAAAGAATCTGGGTGCAGACTCCCAGATTCTTTTTTACAATTAAGAGTAATTTTTAAAAGTTAAAAAATCAATAGCAAAATATTTCACATAATATTAAGGTGTTTTTATGGCTTTTATTATAAATTTTTATCTTTTAATAAAAATCTTTTATTTTTCAACTTTGATTATATTCTACCATAATGATATCACCTTGTAAATGATAATTATTATCATTTATTCTTTTTTTATATTTTTCATTTTATTTATTGTTTTTCAACTTATTTTTTATATAAATTTTTAATTTATAAAAATTTCTCTGCTACTCTGTTCCAAAATTCATATCCATTTAATCTTAATAGTTTTAATTTGTAATTAGATTTATATATTTTTACTTCTTCAATTTGATTAAACTTATACTGCTTACCATCTATTACAATAAGAATAGAATTTTCAAAATCATATTCTGGGCTTATGGATATAACTGATGTTGTTGGCAATATAATACTTGATGTAAATGATCTATAGGCATTTGTGTTCATTGGGGCAATAGGTGTTAATTGAATTAAGTCAAGTTTAGGATCAACTATACTTCCACCAGCTGAATAATTATATGCAGTTGAACCCATTGGTGTTGATATAAGCATACCATCTCCACTAAAATGCTCTATTTTTATTCCATCCACTTGTAAGTCTAAGTGCACTGTTCTTGATTGAATATTTTTTATTACAATTTCATTAACAGCACTTATATTTATACACTTTTTCTTAGTAACTATACTTGCCTCTATGGCATATACTTGCTGAATAGAATATTCTTTATTTATGTATCTATTTATAAATTCATTAATTTTGTTTGGTGAAAGCTCCGCAAAAAAACCTAAATGACCAGTATTTATGGCTATTACTGGGATTTCAACAAAATCAAATTTATGTATTGTTTTTAAAAAAGATCCATCTCCTCCTATTGATATTAACAGCTCTGTTTCTTTTTCTATTTCTTCACTTACTCTAAAACCTGCTTTAGTTAATTCCTTTACTAAAATTTCTTTAGTTTCTATTGATCTTGGTAAATCATTATAAGAAATTGTAATTACGCCTTTCATTTCATTTCCTTCCTAAATCCTGATTATAATTATATTTTTTATTTATCTACTCATAAAAATCCAATAAAAATTTGTCTATAATATGGTAAATAATATTATAACCTAATTTCTGTATTTTCTCTAATTCTTCTTATTTTAAAACATTATTTTAAATACATTTGTTATTTTATTATTCATAAATTTAACATATTTTTAGTTGTAAAAGCAACTACATAATCATACAATAAAATTATAGTTGCAAAAGCAACTACATTAAAACAAATAAGGAGATGAATATGTTTGAACATAAAGCTGTAGGATTAAATATTTTTATAATTGATAAATACTTTAAAATGTATCTAAAAAAATCACTCAAAAAGTATGACTTAAATACTGCTGAAGGACTAGTTTTACTCGTTTTTCTTAAACATAATAATAAAATGTCACAAAGTGATCTTGATGAAATGCACAGTAGTAAAGAAGGAAAAACACAAGACGAAATTATATCAGAATTACATTATGATAAAGGTGTTATGACAAGAACTATGCAGTCACTAGAAGATAAAAAATATGTTACAAGAAAAAATAACCCAGAAGATAGTCGCTCATATATTTTTGAATTGACAGAAAAAGCTATTCATTTAAAACCTAATTTATTAAAGATTTTAAGTGAATGGAATAATATCTTATTGCAAGGAATCGATAAGGAGTTAGAGGATTTAATAAAGTCCCAGCTTAATAAGATGGTTGACAATATAATTAATTCTAATAAAACTTAAAATTATTTCAATTGAGCAACTACATGGTTTATAACTTCATATGATTAACGACTTCTCTTTGCTCAAAAATTAGGAGGGGGAATAAATATGACTAAAACAAAGAAAGAATCAAAATATATTCTAGTTATGATAATCTATTTAGCTGGAATATTTATGGGGGCAATTGATACTGGAATTGTTACTCCAGCTAGAACAGTTATACAAAATAATTTAGGTGTAAATGATCCAACAGGAATATGGATGATTACAATTTATACTTTAGCTTATGCAGTGAGCATACCTATTATAGGAAAACTAGCTGATAAATATGGCCGAAAATATATTTATCTCTCTAGTATCTTCTTATTCGGTATTGGTTCCCTATTTTGTGGATTGTCTCAAGACTTAAGCAGTTTTAATTTATTGCTTATAGCAAGAGTTGTTCAGGCCTTAGGTGGTGGTGGTATTTTACCTGTAGCTACTGCTGAGTTTGGAACTACTTTCCCAGAAGAAAAGCGTGGTCTAGCTCTAGGCCTTGTAGGTGGGGTCTATGGAATAGCCAATATATTTGGAGCATCTGCAGGAAGTGCAGTACTAGATATATTTGGAACTAATAATTGGCAATTTATATTCTATATCAACATACCTATTACGATTTTCATATTAATTGCAGGATTTACCACACTAAAAAATACAAAGGTACCTGACACAAGTAAAATTGACTTTTCAGGTATATTTATATTAACGATTCTGATTTTATCTCTTTTATATAGCTTGAAAAATTTAGACTTTTTCAATATTTCTTCTACTATTACTAATACAGACGTATTACCTTTTTTAATAACATTCTTAGTGCTTATTCCATTATTTATTTTTATAGAAAAAAAAGCAGAAGATCCTGTAATGAATTTAAATTATTTTACTGACAGAAACATTGTTCTAACTTTATTAATTTCCATGCTAACTGGAGTTATTATTATGGGAATGATCTTCGTTCCTCAATTTTGTGAAAATACTATGAAAATTGCCACTGGTAGCGGTGGATATTTTGTAATAATATTAGGACTTTTTGCAGGTATTGGAGCTCCTGTATCTGGTAAACTAATTGATAAATTTGGAGCAAAACTTATTTTAGGATTTGGTTTTCTTATTTCCATAGCAGGTTCTCTATTTTTATCATTTGTAGCCACTTCACATCCATCAACTTTGACTGTAATTATTAGTTTAATCCTTATTGGTATAGGTGTTGGTTTTACTATGGGAACTCCTGTAAACTATATGATGTTGTCTCATACTAAAGAAAGTGAATCAAACTCTGCCCTTGCAACACTTTCACTAGTTCGCTCCATAGGTACTGCTGTAGCTCCAGCTATTATGGTAGGTTTTATTGCTCATGCTGGCTCTAATATTCAAGAGGAAATAATGAAAGATTTACCTGATACAATAACTATTCCTAAATTACCTTATGCTGATGAAATAACTAAAGAATTTAATGATTTAAAATCAAATTCTCAAATGAAAGATAAACTAAAAAATATGGATATACCTAATCTTACGTCTATGGAAACAGTGAAAATTGATTTTAATGATAATAATTCTGACTATAAAGTTCCTGATGATGTAGTTGAACTAATGAAAACTTCTGACGTTACAACTATAACTAAGAACTCTAAAATCATGACAAAAACTATGTTTGATGAAATGACACCTTCAATAATTAAAGATATACAAGATAATGTTCAAAAAGGAATTGATGGTGTAGATAAAGGTGTTGTATCGATGGAAAGCTCTATTTCAAAATTAAATGATGGGTACAACAAATTAAGTGCTGCTTATACTAAGATAAATGCTGGTTATAACAAATTAAATACAGCTTATACTAAAGTAAATTCTGCTTATATTAAAATGAATGAATCATATATTAAAGCTAATAATGCTATGAAGCTAGCAATGAAAAATACAACAAATAATCCTAACAAAAATGCTGTAGAAGCTAACACTTTTAGTACTATAAATACTAAAAACAATAGTAATAATTCTTATAATATGAATCAAATAGGTAGTGATACTGCTTCAATGGCCTCTAAACTTAAAATTATGAAAACTCAAGTAGATACCATGAAGAAAAAAGTAAATACTATGAAATCTCAACTGGATACTATGAAAACACAGGCAAACAATATGAAATCTCAGCTTAACTCCATGAACACTGCATTAACATCAATGAGAAAAACATTAAGTTCTATGAAATCCTTAGAAGATAAAATGATTATTTTAAAAAACGCTATACCTAGTGCTTTTGATGATGGTGAAAGATCTTATCTCAAAGAAATCGACAACAGAAGTGATCAAATTGAAAATACATTCCAAAAAATTCTTAATAGAGGATTTAAATATGTTTATTTAACAACTGGTATTGCATCTATTTTAGGTCTATTATTATTACTTTTTTATAAAAATAAGCCTATAATTAATAATAAAAAAATCTAGTTAACTGTTACTATTTGTTTCTTTGCCTAGTCCATATAGTTACTATTAATTTACAATCTAACTATTTTTTATCTACCCTCTTATTTTAGTGCTAGAATTATATTGTTTAAAACAATAACAAATCTAATAAGTTTAGAGGGGGTACTTGAAATGAAATACGATGTATTAAAAAAATTTATGGTAACTGGATTAGCTTCTATGCTTTGTTTAGGCGGAGTATCTATGACAGACTTGTCAAACTATAACAGTAACACTGTTACAAAGGTTTATGCTGCCACAATTAAAGACAGTGCTTTCAGCTCAACTGGTACAATAAATAGTAATGTATCTATGAGGAAAGGTCCTGGCACTAGCTATACTAGACTTGATACTTTGAAGAAAGGTACAAAAGTAACAATAGTAGCTAAATCTTCTAACAATTGGTACAAAATTAAAAATAATAAAGGTTATGCTTATGTTTACAGTCAATATGTAACAATAAAATCTAATAATGATAAAAAAGAAGACGTAGCTTACTCTGCAACTGGCATAGCTAAGAGTGCCGTATATGTTAGAAAAGGTGCTTCTACTAATTCTGCTAAACTAGGAACTTTAAATAAAAATACTAAAGTTACAATAGTAGCTAAATCTTCTAATAATTGGTACAAAATTAAATTTAATAATGGGTACGGATATGTTTGTGCCCAATATATAACTATTACTAATAATAGTGACAATAAAGAGGATAAATATCCTCAAGCTGGTATTGCAAATCATGCTGTATATGTTAGAAAAGGTACATCTACAAACTACGCTAAATTAGGTATTTTAAACAAAAATACTAAGGTGACTATATTATCAAAAACTACTTATGGTTGGTACAAAGTTCAATATAAAAATGGAACTGGCTACGTTTATAGCCAATATATAGATGTTGATTCTACTCAAAAATAAAATAAAATAAGAATTTCTTTATAAAAATAGGATTCCTATAAATACAGGAATCCTACTTTTATCTTATTATTCTACTAAATCAATATTTTTTGTAGCAATAAGATCTACGTCCAAGTTTAAAATATTAGGTTTTATCACATCACCTATCTTTATAGGTGCATCAACCTTAATATTTTTAATCTCATCCATGACATCAAATATTTTATCTTTTGGTATGCTATTATTTAGTCTTACACTTACAATTTCCAAATCTCCATTTATTACTTTAACTGAAGTAGCTATATTTCTTTGAGGATTAGTTAGTTCTTGATTTACATATTCTTTTCCTTTTTTACAAGTAGCTCCTTCAATTTTAATTATTTTATCATTGTCTAAATCTACCTCTATCTCACAGCCATTTGGGCAAACTATACAAGTAAATATTTTTCTCATTTTACTACCACCTTCAAATCTGATTTAGATTTTATATTATCTTTATTAATTTCAATTTGAATCATTTCTGCTGGAATAGCTTTTTTCATTTTCATAGTTTTTACAATATTATCATCTTGCAATATTTCTATTACAGCGTTTTTAATAGGTTTTCTGACCCTCATAGATAAAACAAAATCATTTTCTCCACTAATTTTTTGAGGTATTGTATGACCTATATTATTATCTTTTACTATATTTATTTCACAATTTGGAAGCTTATTATTATTTATATAATTTGCTACTGATACAGCCAGTCTTTCTCCTTCCAAAGAAACAAAATCAACTAAATCATGAACATGAAGAACATTTCCTGCTACAAAAATCCCATCTACACTTGTTTCATAATTTTCATTTACAATAGGTCCCTTTGTATTATTGTCTAACTCAACTCCAGCTTTTAAAGATAATTCATTTTCTGGAATTAATCCTACTGATAAGATTAAAGTATCACAGTCGTAATTTTTTTCTGTTCCTTCAATTATTTGCATATTTTCATCTACTTCACTGACACTTATTCCTTCAATTCTTGATTTACCTTTAATCTTAGTAACTGTATGACTTAAATACAAAGGAATATTATAATCCTCTAAGCATTGTGATATATTTCTAGGAAGTCCACTTGCATAAGGAAGTATCTCAAATACAGCCTCCACCTTTGCACCTTCTAGGGTCATACGTCTTGCCATTATTAAGCCTATATCACCAGAACCTAAAATAATCACTTTTTTCCCAACCATAGTATTTTGTAAATTTACATAAGACTGAGCCACCCCCGCAGTATATACTCCTGCTGGTCTACTACCAGGAATACTTATGGCCCCCCTAGTTCTTTCTCTACATCCCATTGTCAAAATAACAGCTTTAGCTTCGTACTCCAATAAGCCATTTTTATTTACAGCAATTACTTTTTTATCATGTGTTAGATCTATTACAGTAGTATCCGTAATACACTCAATATTTTTTTCTCTTACTTCATCAATAAATCTCTGCGCATATTCTGGTCCACTTAAAGTTTCTTTAAATCTAGTTAATCCAAAGCCATCATGAATACATTGTCTAAGGATTCCGCCTAGCTTTTTCTCTCTTTCAATTATTACTATATCTTCTATTCCACATTCTTTTAGTTTTACGGCAGTTGCTAAGCCTGCTGGGCCTCCACCTATTATTATCACATCTTTTTTTATAGCCATTATACTCTCACCTTCCCAACAAACATATTTGAATTTTTTCTACAGTAGAGTATTTCTTCTTCCTTCTTTTTGTTTTCTGCTTTAATTAAATTTGCTATTCTTGTTTGGCAATATCCACCTTGACATCTTCCCATCATGGCACGAGTTCTGTATTTTATTCCTGTTACAGTATCCACTCCCAAAGGATTATTAATGGCCTCTAATATTTCTGCCTTTGTTATAGTTTCACATCTACAAATTATTTCTCCGTAATTTTCATTTTCTTCAATCAATTTTCTTTTTATTTCTAAAGGTTGATCGTTGAAACATGTAATTCCTTTTCTATATTTATTAAAATGCGGACTTTCTTTAAGAGATTCATTTTGTGATAATAAACTTACTACATATTTTGCAATGGGAACAGCGCTTGTAAGTCCTGGCGATTCTATTCCTGTCAAGTTTATCAAGTTTGGTATATCCTCTCTTAATTCTATTTTAAAGTCATCATATCCACCTTGATCTTTTCCTACTAATTTAGGTCTAATTCCTGAGAAGTTTCTTATAAAATGCTCTTTTTTAATATGTGGAAAAATTCTTCCTCCATCTTTTATTAATAAATCCATAACATCTTTTGTTACAGAATAATCATCTTTTTCATCTATATATTCACTGCTTGGCCCAATAAACACATTTCCATCTATGGAAGGTGTTAAGTGTATTCCAAGTCCTCCAGCCTTAGGATTTGGTACTGGATACGCAGGCATATTTAAAAATTGTCCTACCTTTTGATCTAATATAAAATATTCTCCTCTACAAGGATGTATAGTGTATTCTTCAATTCCTAACATCTTTCCAACTTTGTCACTATTTAATCCAGCAGAGTTTATTATCCATCTAGATTTATAAGTTCCTTTATTTGTTTTAATTTCATAAATATCTTTATATTCATGTAATACTCTTTTTATATTCAAAACTTCATTTCCTAGGAAATAATTTACCCCATTTTCAACAGCATTTTCTGCCATGGCAATAGTATAAATAAAAGGATTTAAAATTGCTGTACTTGGAGAATAAAGTGCAAAGTTGCCATCAACAAAAGGTGATAACTCCTTAATTTTTTCTTTGTTTATAATCTCCAATTCATCAATACCATTTGCTTCACCTTGTTCTTTCATGCCTACTAACTTTTCTTTATCTTCCTCTGTAAATCCAACTACTAATTTTCCAGTTCTCTTAAAAGGAATATCTAGCTCCTTTGCAACTTCATCAAAGTTTTGATTTCCTTCCACACAAAATTTTGCCATTAAAGAACCTGGTTTATTATTAAATCCTGCATGTAAAACACCTGAATTTCTTCCACTAGTCTCACAACATACATCCAACTCTTTTTCTAGTACACAAATATTCAATTTATATTTAGAAAGTTCTCTTGCAATGGAACTTCCAACAACTCCCCCTCCAATAATTGCAATATCATACATTTCCTTCACTTCATCACCCCGTTTTTAACTTATTGATATAAGTGTATCACAACAAAGAATAAATTTAATAAAAAAAGATACCACTAAAAATTAATTTCTAGTAATATCTAAAAAAATTATTAACCATGCGTTAATATATACTTTAAATTTTCAAGCCACCAGTCCACGTTCATAACTTCATATTTATTATCAAAGTCTGCATGTGACATGATATAGGCTAGAAACATTCTACATGTAAATAAAATCCCGACTTCTAAAAGAGTATTCCAGGTTTTATCTGTGTACTCGTATCCTAGATACTTTTCAAGTCTATCTTTATAAAAATATATTAGTTCACTTTTATCTATGTTTACATCTACAGATGATATAATATACCAAAATAAATCTAAAGTACAAGGCCCACACCCACTGTTAGCAAAGTCTATTAATCGTATATTTTCATTATCAATATAAACTGTATTGTCTGGCCTATAATCTCCATGAATAAATGTTTTTGGGTAATAAGAATATAACTTATCTACTTGGTTTAGTTTACTTAGCTTATTATATTTTTCATATAATTCTTCACCTAAAGCATCTTTTATTCTTTTCCAACCAAGTTCATTTAATTCTTTTATATCTTCCACTTGACCTATTTTGCTAATTGAAAGAAAGTCATAATATTCATTTACACTAAGTAAGTTTTTATACAAGAATACATCACATTCTCTAAATTTTGAGTGAAATTTAGCTAGATTATCTAAATAGTGAAAATATTTATCCATATTACTATTTGAACCTATATAATCAGACATATCTTTCATCAAGATAACATAGCTATCTTCGTTAACATAATAACCTAGATATATATCTTTAATAAATTCTTCTATTTTAGGATAAATATCTTCTTTAAATATAATTAACTCTCGTCCTTTATCATTACTAATTCTAGCAAGCCAATCTTCTTTTAAATTATTTACCTTTAAATAATAAAATTTATTATTATCACATAATTCAACTTGGACTTTATACATTTTAGATCCAGACAATCCACTTGTATCTATTCGATTGATTTGAATATAATTTATAGACTGTGAAGATTCTTCTATTATTTTTTTACTTATCAGGTCTTGTAATGATGTTGCTTTATATACACTCAAAATACTTCCTCCTCCAAATATTTATGGAAATTCAAATTAATATGAGTTTTTCTTATACTAATGATTCTATTAGATTTCTGTGAGGAGATGGTATAACTGCTGTGGATGTTATCTCACCCATTTTCCCAAGTTCATTTTCACAAGATTTAACAGCTGACTTTATAGAAGATACCTCACCTGTCATTATTAGAAAACCTTTACCGCCTAACCCTTTAGCTATTCTTACTTCTATTAATTTAATATTAGAAGATTTCACAGCAATATCTGCTGCTTTTATCGCTGTTAATGCAGATATTGTTTCTATTGCTCCTATGGATTTAATATCTTTTACATCTGATACACCAGAAACAGCTACTAAAACATCTTCATGCACATTATTAATAACATGACTTTCAACTAAAAATATATCTGCCATATTAATTCCTGTTTTAATTGAATTATTTACAGCACCAACATCTCCACTAATTAAAATCATATATTTTCCTGGGCAAATAGGGTTTGCCAAAATCAGCTCCACATTTGCTGCTTTTAACATCTCATCAGCTGTTTGTATACCAATAGGAATACTTTTTAGTTCTATAAGACCTATGGCTTTTTTCAAGTTTATCCCCTCTTTTCTTTTACTTAATTGTTTACATAAATAGTCCGAATACTATTTCCCCCCATTAATAATAACAATATTTTTTTGAACATCTTCTATAGTTCCATCAATACTAGCGTAAATGTTACTTCCTAAACTGTTTTCTGATATTTGGCCTATTAAATCACCTTTTTTAACCACATCTCCCATATTAACTAAACACTTAGAAGGTTCCCCTATATGTTGATTTAATAAAATAGATACTTTTTTAGTATTAATTTGTGTATATTCAATGGGTGCATTTTTATCATATTCCGTTAAACCTAATTTTCTAATTAACTTATTTACTGGGTATCTTTTCAAGTTTCTAAATGGATGTGCTTTCTCTGGTTGATTATTACATGAATTTTTTATTCCATTCTCTTTCATAGTATCTTTAAGTAGATTATGCAATTTCCATGGTTGTAAATTCATTATACAAGCATACTCACATAATCTACACCCACAACATAAATATGCATTTACAGGTGTTATTTTATTATCACAAAGACTATTGTAAGAAGCTATTCTCATCATTTTGTGAGGATGTAAATCATGGCCTATAAGATTTCTTGGACATACCTCACTACAATGACTACAATGCATACAAGCTATTTTCGATTCTTTTAACATGACTTGAACGTCCTTTTGTAAATCCTGACATAATGAATGATTTTTAGGTAAAACTATTATGCCTTTTGTTGTTTTAGTTATAAGAGAATCAATATCTACTATCTTTCCCATCATTGGACCACCATTTATAACAACAAATTCCTCTAAATATGTACCACCGGCTAAATCTATGGCTTCTTTAACACTCATTCCTATAGGAAGTTTCATAGTTTTTCTATTATTTACTGCTCCAGTAACTGTAACGTATTTATCAGTTACTGGAGTTTCATTATAATATGCCTCATATATATTAAGCATAGTTTCCACATTACAAACTATAGTTCCTACATTTAGTGGTATTCCACCTTCCGGTACAATTCTACCAGTAACTTCATATACTAAAACTTGCTCGTCACCTGCTGGATAAAAGTTTTCTAGCTTAAAAATACTCATATTCTCATATTGATTTATTATTTTTTCAACACTATCAATAGCTTCATGATATTTTTCTTTTAATGCTATTACGCCATGGGATGCTCCCACTTGTTTCATTACAAGTTCAAGAGCTTTTAATATTTTTTCTGAGTTATCTCTCATTAGTTGCTGATCAACTCTAAGTAAAGGTTCACATTCAGCTCCGTTTATTATTACATATTGGGCTTTAGAATTTAACTTAGCATAAGTTGGGAATCCTGCTCCACCTGCACCTACTATACCTGCTTGCTTTACGAGGTTTAATAGATTTTTATCCATTTAAATCACCTCTTTACTTAATATTAAAACCACCAACAAGTACACATCTTCTTTTTCTAGTAAATGTTTTTGCCGAAGTTAAACCTTCACCTGTTGGTCCTGCTATTGTAAATGTTGTATGACCTTCTCCTCCCACGCCTATTCCAGCATAAGATGGACCATTTTTCACAAAAATTGTTGTTTGGATAAGCTTAGCCATTTTAGTTAACTTATCTACATTTTTTGAGTGCATCATTGCTGTATGTCTGTTTCCATGCTCTACTTCACAAGCTATATCTATGGCTTCATCCACGTCTTTAACTCTAACTATTGGAAGTATTGGCATCATAAGTTCAGTTTGAACAAATGGATGGTCTTTTCTAGTCTCCATTATAATTACTTTAACATCATCACTTACTTCAATGCCCATTTTGCTAAGTATATATTTTGCACTCTTTCCAACAAATTCAGTTTTTATTTTTTGTTTTTCATCTAAAACTAATTTAACAAGTTGGTACATAACTTCAATATCAGTTACTTCATAAGCTCCGTTTTGTTTCATATTAAATATTAAATAATCAGCAATTTGATCAACTGCTATTACTTCTTTTTCTGCTATGCATGGTAAATTATTATCGAAGCTACATCCATTTATAATATCTTTTGCTGCTTGTTCTATATCTGCTGTTTCATCCACAACAACTGGAGGATTTCCTGCTCCTGCTCCTATAGCCTTCTTACCAGTTGATAAAACTGACTTAACTACTCCTGGCCCTCCTGTAGCAACTAATAATTTTATTTTTTCATGATTCATCATTATATTTGCATTTTCTATGGATGGCTCTTTAACTCCAACTACAAGATTAGCTGGTGCACCAGCTTCTTTTAATGCTTTGTTAATTAATTTAATAGTTATTTCTGATACATTCTTTGCTCTTGGATGAGGACTGAAAACAACTGAATTTCCTGCAGCTAACATACCTATGCTGTTGCATATAATTGTTTCAGTTGGATTTGTTGTTGGTGTTATAGCTCCTATTACACCAAAAGGACTAAGTTCTACTAAAGTTAGTCCATCATCTCCTGATATAGCTTCAGTTCTTAAATCTTCTACTCCTGGAGTTTTTTCTAAAACAAGTTTATTTTTTATTAACTTGTATTCATATTCTCCCATACCAGTTTCTTCAGCTGCCATTTTTGATATCATGTGTAAGTTTTCTTCTTTTCCTATTTCACATCTTATGGCTTTTACAAACTTATCTCTTTCAGATATGGATAACTGTAAGTATTTTCTTTGAGCTATAAATGCAGCTTCTATAGCTTCTTCCATACTATCAAATATTCCATCACAACATTCTTGTTCTGAATTGCTACTTTCCATGCCTCTTATAACTTTTTTCACTATTTTTTCTATGTCAAGTGCATTTATTTCCACTTTTCACTCCCCCTGTCATGAGTTTTTACTTCATCATTATTTTTTCCATAGCATATTCAGCTACACACATGTCCTCTTCTACGCTTCCTCCGCTTATTCCTATGGCTCCCACTACTTTCCCATTATATTTGAATGGTATTCCACCACCAAATATTACGATTCTATTATTATTTGTGTTTTGAACTCCGTACAAAGGATCCCCTGGTTTAGCTAGATCTTTTACATTATCTGTTGGCATTTTTAAACTTACTGATGTATATGCTTTGTTTAAAGATATATCTATACTTGCCAAAAGAGAGTCTTCCATTCTATGAACTAATATTACATTTCCACCATTATCTACAATAGAAATAACCATTGGAACATTTATTTCATTTGCTTTTTCTTCAGCAAATTCAGCCATTTTCTTAGCTGTTTGTAAGTTCAATTCAACAGTTATATTTTCTCCCATCTTTTTCACACCCTCCAAATTTAATTCTTTTTTTTTAAGTTCCTCTAATACCAAGTTTTTCAGTTCTTTAACTTTGAAATTAAATTCTTCTAATCTAGCTAAGGCATATATGGTATCAGATAATCTATTTACATATTTAGTAACTTCATCTCTAACTGCCTCTGTTTCACTAAGTGATACAATATTTCTTTCTGCTCTTCTCACTATAGTCCTAGCCACATGAAGTGTTGCAGAAACTTGATTAACTCCAGGTACAACAAAATGAGTTTGCTTTCCCACAACCTCAGTACACTCATCTACTATAGTTTCTAAATACTTAATGTCATCATTGTTTATTTTTCCCGTTAACATTTCTAGCCCTTTTTCATCGCTAGCCAGCTCTGCTCCTAGACTAAAAATTCTTTTTTGTATCTTATTTATATGTTTTTTTATAGTCTCATTTTCTGATTGAGAATATGCTAATCCCAACATAGAATTAGCCTCATCCATGGTTCCATAACAAATTACTTTTATGTTATTTTTGGAAATTCTTTGACCACCATACAAACTTGTTTCACCTTTGTCCCCAGTTTTTGTATATAAGTTAGCCAAAAACATCACTCCTAACGCTATACTCCATCAACTTCTACAGTATCTACAATACCTACTATAGCTGAGTCTATTGGAGAATCTGGTTTATTCAATACATATCTAGCTGAGCTACCTTTTGAAACTAAAACTATTTCTCCTACTCCAGCACCAACAGAGTCTACTGCAATTTCACTAGTATCCATTGGCTGTAATGATTCATTTAGCTTTGTGACAACTAAAAGTTTTGATCCCACTAAAGATTCGTCTTTTGTTGTTGATACAACAGTTCCCACTACTTTTCCTAAATACATATAGTTACCTCTTTATTCTTTAATTAATTTTATTTTGTGTCTTTTGGCTTCATCTCTTGCTAAGTCTGTAATAAGAGATTTTTGATTAATAATTATAGTATTATAATTTTTATTTTCATAAATATCACTTCTACTTATTACCGTTTTATCAATCTTTATTGAATTTGATCTTTGGAAATTATTATTTTGATTTTTTAAATTTGTTTTTGATGATTGTGATTTTAATTCTTGAAAATTATTATTTAAAACAATCTTTTCTACTTTACAAGCTAAATTTTCTGAAGTAGTAAACGTGATTCCATAACTTTTTATTACCTCTAGATGATTCCTTAATGTGTTTTTGTAAGCCTCTGTAGTGTGATCATTGTATATGGATTTTCTTTCTTTATTATCTATACAGCAAGCATTTATTGATGCTATTATTTTTTTTCCTGACATTAAGGCTTTTGAAACTATATTAGTAACTAAAGTGTCACTAATACAATTTGCTATTTTCGATGCACTATTTATTGTTAAGCTAGGAATTATAACTAAGTCATTATCATTTAATAAAGCTTTTATATCTACTTTATCATCCTCATTTATAACTTTGTCTATGTTCAAAGAACTTTTTATTAGGTCTTCACCTAAAACATCTCTAGCTCCATTAGATAAAATCACATCAAATTTCCATCCATTTTGCTGTAACTTGTTTAAAGATTCTATGGATTGTTTAAATCCTATAGTGGCACCTGTAAACAAAACTACAGCTTTTTTATTTTTTTCTTGTAATTTTTCTATTACACGTTCAACAATATACTCAATAATAGATTTTTCCATTAACTCACTTAATCTACTATCCAATTTGTCACCTCCTAAAAAGTGCAATTCATGGCTATTCCTAGAGGCGTTACCAAAAGTGGCTCTATTGGTTTTATAGTTTCTATATCAATCTCTTTTTTAAATATTTGTTCAAATTCATCAAAGCAACATGCTCCACCAACTACATATATAGTTTTCACATCATAACCTGATACATATCTTTTTACTATAGAAGCCATCTTCTCCACTACTGGCTTTACAATAGTAAAGGTGTCTCTTTCTTTATTCTTATCTTTTTTTATTTCTTCGGCTTCTTCAAAAGTTTTTTTCAAAAAACCTGCTAAAACAAGAGTCATGTGCGTTCCACCAGTAGCTTCATCTGCTGTAAGTACAACTTTTCCATCTTTTATAATACTAATTCCTGTTGTTCCTCCACCTACATCTACAACAGCTCCATCTGTTATTCCAAGTACATAAGAAGCTGCTGTTGGTTCATCAACTATGTTAACTACTTCTAAATCAGCTGATTCAACCACATTTGCAATAACCTTTGTATTACCAGATGTTATTCCTGGAGGTATGGCTGTTGCCGCATGAGTAAGCTTAACTCCCAATATATCCTCAACTTCATCTTTTAACTTTTTTACTATTCTAGTAGCATTAATATAATCAACAACTATTCCATCTTTTACTACGCTGGATGGATAAGTTGCCCCTGCCACAGGATTATTATTCTCATCAACCACAGATAAAACAATATTTGCAGTACCTAAATCTACTCCAACTTTTAAATTACCCTCATAAGGATTACTTTTCTTTTCTTTAATTAAAGAAGAAAAGTCTTTTAGCAATTTATTACAATTATCCAAATTCAAAATATCACCTATTTCCTGACTATTTTTACTAAATCTCCATTTTTTAGATAACATGCATTCGCTTCATCCATATCTACATGCATTTCAAGAACATATTTATCAGAAACTCTAACCAACACATTTCCTAAAGTAGCTTCTCTATCACCACTTATTTCTACAGATACTATATCTTTATCATTTATATTTAATTTTTCTGCCATTTCAGTTGGGACATGTATATGTCTTAGAGCCACGATAGTTCCCTTAGATGTTTCTACACTTGCCTTTGGTCCAATAATAATTATTCCTGGTGTGTCTTCTAATTTTCCAGACTCTTTTATAGGAGGTTTTACTCCTAATTTAAAACTATCTGCTACAGAAATTTCAACTTGCGTATTTTCTCTTAAAGGTCCTAGTATACGAACTTTTTCAATTTCGCCCTTCGGACCTTTAAGTGTAACAACTTCTTCAGCAGCAAATTGACCTGGTTGTTTTAAATCTTTTAACTTAGTCAATTCATAGCCTTTTCCAAATAGAAAATTCACATCTTTTCTTGATAAGTGTACGTGTCTATTAGAAACACCAATAGGGATTAAAATGTCCTCTTTTTCTTGAGATAGCTTTTCAATAATTACTTTGCTAATTATTTTTTTTAATTGCTCTTGAGATATATCCATTTTAATCACCTATTAAATTTATTTATTCTACGTCTTTCTTTGGTAAAATTCTTTCTACATCTGTGTGTGGTCTTGGTATTACGTGTTTAGATACTATTTCTCCAACTTTTTCTGCTGCAACAGCTCCTGCATCTACAGATGCTTTTACTGCTCCTACATCTCCTCTTACCATTACAGTAACAAGTCCAGAACCTATTTTTTCATATCCTATTAATTCTACATTTGCAGATTTTGTCATTGCGTCAGCTGCTTCTATTGCTCCTACTAAACCTTTAGTTTCTATTAATCCTAATGCTTCTCCCATTTTAAAACCTCCCTATTTTTCTTTTCTTTCATCATAGTGTATACATGCACTTCTTAAATCGCCTTTTATTCTTGGGCATTTGGCATCTTTACATAAATTACATGTGTAACTAGATTCAGAATTATCATCATTTAAATTTGTATCTTCTATTTCTTCTTCTATTTCTATCTCTTCTTCATCTTCTATTCTCTCATTATCTTCTTCATATAAATTTAAATCTGGAGTATCTGTTATTTCTTCTTCAACTTCCTTTGGATTTAATAATTCTTTTGGTTCTTCTATTTCTTCTATAACCTTATTTTCATATCCTACAGTATTCTCATTTCTAATAAGTGAATCAATACTGTTACTTGGTCTCGGTATCACTTTTTGGCTATATACCCTGCTAACTTTATTTACAGCTACTGAAGCTGCTTCTATAGCTGCTTTAACAGCACCTACATTTCCTTCTATTTTTACTACGGTCATTCCATTGCCTTTTGTTAATTCATAACCGATTAAACTAATATTTGCAGACTTTAAACAAACATCAGCAGCCTCTATTGCAGCAGCAAGACCAATTGTCTCTATAATTCCAATTGCCAACTGGGACATATCAAGACCTCCTTTGATACTACCCTTGATTTTATATTTCTTTAAACGGCATTTTTGTTACTAATCTTGCTGCATTTGCCCCTAAAGATCTTTTTTTATACGAACTGCTTTTAAAATCTATAATAAAAATAGGACTATCTTCTTTAAGTTTATTAAAGTGGAGTACTATATTTTCAGTATCAATTCCAATTCCAACACCTAATGGCGATTCTAAACTAGCTTGATATCCTATTTCTTTAGCATTACCATCTGATAAAGGGCTTATCTCGTAAGGTATTCCCTCTTCTTCCATACCTAATAGTACTTGATATATAGATCCAATTTCTTTTATATCATCATTGTAATAAACCTTTATAACTGGCTTTTTTCTAACATATCTACCATTCTCCAAATCATTCACCTTCTTCTATGGAAGATAAAATAAGACCTGTAGCTACTGCATTTCTAGGACCTTCACATCCTCTAATATTTGCCCTTCCTGCAACAATGTGATACTGTGCAAGTGCATCAGTAACAAGTTGAGGAATTTCAAAATCAAGTGCAGATCCTCCCACTAGTACTACAAATTCAATATCTCTGATATTGTTAGTTGGACTAACTTCACTTAGAGCCCTAAGTGCATTAGTAACAAATACCTTTTCTTTAGATGATTTTCTTATTAGCTTTATCTTTTCTAAAGAATAATTACCATCTAAAGGAATCATTTCCTCTTCTTTAAGAATTACTACTTTAGCGAAAAATTTTGGATCAAGAGGTTCATTGAAAAACTTAACTGTTCCATCCTCATGTCTTAAGTTGAATAAACTCTCAACCTTTGCCAAAGGATATTTTTTTATATCCTCAGCCAAATCAAAATCATCTACTCCCAGTTCAGATTTTATAAGCATTGTTACCATATTCCCTGCGCCAGCTAAGTGGATTGATTTTATTTCTCCATCTCTAGTTATAATAGATGCATCTGTTGATCCTGCACCCATATCTAATATAGCTAAAGGCTTACTACTTCCAGGAGTAGTTAACGCTCCTCTTATGGCCATATCTGCTTCTACTCCACCAACTTTTACAGGAACTTTTAATTTACTACTCAGTTCATCTGCAATCATTTGCATCTGAAGCTTATCTGCTTTTACCATAGCTGCAATACCAACAGCATTTTCCATGGAGAATTCTTTTGCTAAACCACCTTTTATATTTTGTGGTACAAATGTATCAACAGCTAATAAATCTTGAATTTTAATAAGACTTGGATGTTGATTTGTAAGATTAGACATTACTTGTCTAACTTTTTCTAACATACCTCCTGCATTAGTTCCTGGCTCTCCTTTTATATCGTCTATTGGAGTAACGGCTCTTACTGCATTCATTATCTTATCAGCACCATCATCCACATTTATTTTTGATTTTTTGAATTTCCCTATAATTTGTATTTCTCCTGCAGGAATACGTCTTTCTTTTACATCACCTTTAGGTGTTTTTATAACTACTGCAGATCTATTTCCTATTAGAGCTCTAGCTATTGGAACAACGTGTTTTGTTTCATCTGAAGTTAAATCAAATAATGTGGCTATGCCATAAGGATTAGAAAGTACTTCTATTACCTTTCCTACTGGAGCAACCTCAATAGCTGCTCTCATGTTAAGGGGCACTTTGTCTACTAAGGTTACCTCATCTATAATAGGAATTTTTCTTTCTAATCTATTATTGATTAGAACTCCATCATCTTTTTTTGCTATTGCTCCATTTATATTGAATTTTTTATCATAATAATTTATTAATTTAGCTCCATATTCAAAATCAACACTTTCTGGTATTACTACAATAATATTTTCACCTTCTTTTACATTTTCCAGTTCTGTAATTAAAGTAGTAATACCTACCCCTACACCTTCACCGCCTGGTGTATTAGGATTGTGGCCTATCATAGTAGATTCTGTTATTATTGTTTCTGTAATAGTTTCCATAGCTACATCCCCAATTACTGGAGCTGCCTCATTAACTCTTATTTTATCTAAGTCACTTATATCTAAATTAACTTTATCTAAAGCTTTTTTAAGCGATTTAAACAAACCATTAATATTTTGTTTTGTTCCCTTAATTCCTGTTGTAGGAACTATGCTACTAGATATGAATTCAATATTATTATTTTCTATCTTAGCTAGAGCTACTTCCGTAGTAGCATTACCTATATCTACACCTGCTACTATTTCCATAGCATACCTCCATGAACTTTTATATTTATGCTTTTAATCTTCCTCTTTTTTCATATACATCTGCTGCTTCTCTTACGAAAGCTGCATTTACTTTACAGTTGTATTTATTTTCTAATTCGTCTGCAATATCATATAATTCAGCTTTAGTTGATCTATATGGTCTTAAAGCATTGTATATTTCAAGTATTCTTTTATCTGGAACAGCTATTAATTCAGCTGCTCTTCTAAGATTTGATGCAAATGCTTCTCTTCCCACAGATTCAGCAACTTGAGCTTGCATTTCTAGCGTTTCTGGAGCTATTCTTATGTCTTCAGATTTTATTTGTCCGCTTATTACTTTATCTAAAGTTATTTCATCATAATTCATTCCTGATTGAGCTTTTATTTTATTGCTCATTTTTTCGCTTAATGGATAATTTTCTGCTGTAACTGCTGAAGTACATTCTTTTTTATTTTCAAAGGCACTTTGCCCCATAGATTTTAAAACTTCTTCTACAATTTGTTTGATTAATAAATCTTGACTCATATAATCACCCCCATATTATTTAAACTCAATTTTTAATTCTTGAGGTTTTTTATTTCTATCAGCATACTCTGTTTCTTTTATATGAAGTAGAGCTGCTATAGCTTGATACTTAGGTCTAGCCATTTGATCATTTTTTACTGGAACTGGTGCAGGTGATTCATTTTTTGCATATTTAGCTGCATTTTTACCTATGGCTCTAAACGTAGGTAGATCAATTAATGGAGCTTGTGAGAATAACTCTAAGTTACTAAGTGGGAATAAATCTTTTTGATGTATTACTGTAGTACCTTTAGATTGAATTCCTATTCCAACTCCTGAACCACTAAGCTCTGCTGCATCATGTGCTACGAAGCACACATCTGATGTTCTGTATATTTTTACAAATCTATAATTTAAACCTTCCTCTTCGATTCCAGCTATTATTTCTTTTAACACTTTAGCATGTTCTATTCCTATTATAGTTTTGGTTTGATGAACACCAAAAGCTGGTGCTAATCCTATAACAACCTCATCCGCTCTATTACTAGGTACAAATTCCCCTACTTCAGTTACAACAAGAGAATTAACTTCTTCCGTTGGAACTGTTTGTTTTGGTAATGACTTAGGTTCTTCTTTGTTACCTTCAGTTTCTATTCCAATTTCCTTCAATACTTCTTCAATAACACTTTTTAACATTTTTTCATCTATTGCCATTATATATCACCTCTTTCTTAATAATCTTCTGGGCTTACGGCATTACTAATATTTTTAATTTCTTCCCATCTTTCTCCCTCTACTTGATATCCAGTTTTTGGACCAGCATAAGTATTAGGACAGTTAACAGCACTTTGTACTTTAAAGTCTTTATCTAATATTGCAGCTGTATGTAAGTAGTCTCCTGCTACTTTTTGTTTTGCTAATTTGAATACGCTATCTGCCACATCTTCAAATCCAGCTCTATATATAGCTTTAATTATTTCTATTCCTGTTGTTCCTCTTGCCATCATATCTTCTGCAGCTTTTAAATCTTCAACTACATTTCTATCTGGCATATCCTTACTACCGTGAGCATAAGTAGCTGCTTCTACTTCTTCATCTGTTATTTCAGTAAGTCCTAACTCTTTGAATAATCCTTGAATTACTCTTGCAGCTTTATTTCTTACTTTAACTACATCTTCTTCACTTACTGGTCTTAAGCCACCATCTATTTTTAAATCTCTTTGGATTATATTCCAGTCATCATAATCATCTGCATCCCAGTTTGATCCAGCAAACATATTATCATAGTTTGGTGTAGCGCTGTATCCTGAACATATAAAGTCTGTTCCTGGTACCATTTGCATTAATGAACGAGCAACTCTTCTTAAATCAGAATGTGTAAATGTTTGGTCATTACTAGATGCACACTCAAGGTCAAGCATAGTAGCAATTAAGTTTTCAGCAAGTATAGCTCTTATACCACTTGGTACACCTGCAGGAACACCAACACAACTTACTGAACCATTTTGAATTCCTTGAACTCCGCAACCTTTAGTTACATATAAACATCTTGATTCTAAGTAAAGCATTGATTTACCTTCAGCAAATCCCATTTGAACTTCTGAACCTGTTCCAGATGTAAATCTCATTTTTAATCCTCTTGAAGCATAAGAAGATGCTAAGAAACCTTTAGACCAAGGTGTATCGTCACCATCCATAAATACTGGCTCTGTACCATAAACAGAAACTGTTTCAGCATAAGCTGTAAAACCTTTCATACCAAGTTCAAGTTCTGTTGCTTCTTCAACAGCACACTGAGTAAGTATACCTGGTCTACCAACTTGAGCCCCTACCATTATTGCAAGTGCATTAAATGGAGCATATCTAACTATACCAACTGTAGTTTCTTGCTCATCAAATCCTCTTAAGGCAGCTTCTGCAGCATCTGCAGCAATTTGTATAGGATTATCTTTTACGTTTGTAACGTGGCATTGATTAGAAGGTCTTTGTCTAGCTCTCATTTTTGTAAGAGCCATCATCATTTCTAATACATTTAATTGTGATACAACTTCAGTTATTTTAGCTGGTGTCATAGCAGTTGTTAATCCAACTATATCAGCTCTTTTTACATTTATATCAACTAACATTCTAGCTAATTCTAAAGAATCCATTGACATAACTTCATTAGTTTTATCTAAATTTATAGCATGATCAGCTATAAAGTAATCTAACATATCAAAATCCTGTCTTAATTTTCCATCAAGCTCTGTAACTACACCCTTTACTACTTTTATGCTTGGTGTTGGATCGTTTGGACCTTCCATTGCTATTAAGCCAACTTCTGGCCATTCTTTTACGAACCCATCTTGATTTACTGGTCTATTTTCTAAAACTTCAAAACGTTTAGATCTCAAAACGCTCACTCCCCTCTAAAAACCTATTTTTTATATATAAGGTACTGTACTTGATTGTGGAATTGTTCCATCTAAAGTTCCTAGAACTTTTTTACCAACTTCTCTTGCTGCTATTATAGCTTGTCTAACTGCCCCAGAATCCCCTGAGAAAGTTAATATAACTTCGTTAGAGTAGCTTGTTCCACCGTTTCCTGGGCTAGAATAGCCTACTACATCTACGTTTGCAGCTTTTACAGCAGTATCAGCTAATAATACACCTATAGCTGCAGGTGCACCAACAGTTATACCAAAGGATTTCCCTATAGGTGCTCCAAATGCTTTATTTAATGCATAACTTGCTCTAGCAGTATATTGGAATTCTAAGTGTCCTGCACTACTTCCATATACATCACCGAAAGTTTTATCTAATTCTTTTAAAGTAACTTCTACTGCACGTCTTGCATCAGAAACATCTTCTGCTCCAAATATAATTAAAGAACCATGTCCTGCTCCACCTTCAGTATCTCTTGGAAGTTCTATTAATACTATTTCACTATTAGTTGCTTTTACAGCTTCATCTGCAGCAAATATATGAGGTCCAGCTCCAGTTCTTGCTCCAACTATACCTATTGATCTATACTTAGGATCAATTTTCATAGCTTCGTGTACATTTCTGTCTACGTTGGCTATTACAAGTCCTATTGTATTTCCTATTGCAGTACCAACAAATTCAGTTAAACCACAAGTATTTCCACAAGAAACAGCTTCCTCTTGTGGTGCTACAACTTCTTCAACCTTAGCTTCAGCTGGCGCATCATTCATTTTTTTCATTACTTCTCCCATTATTTTTTGCATTAAATCTTCATTCATTTTTTTACCCCCTTAACCTTATTTCTGTAAATTCAGTACCTTTAATTTTTAAACTCCACTCGGTAAAATTTTCTCAACATCTGTATGTGGTCTTGGTATTACATGAATTGAGACAACTTTTCCAACTTTTTCAGCAGCAACTGCTCCTGCATCTACTGATGCTTTAACAGCTCCAACATCTCCTCTTACCATTACTGTTACTAATCCAGAACCTATTTTTTCATATCCGATTAGTGTTACATTTGCTGACTTAACCATTGCATCTGCTGCTTCAATTGCACCTACTAACCCTTGAGTTTCTATCATTCCTAGTGCTTCTCGTTGCATAACTACCTCCTCTCCTAGGCTTTTAAAGCCTAAGATTTTAATTATTAACTTAACTTTTTGTATATCTCATTAATATTTTAAGATATTACTTAGGTTACATAGTTAACCTCTTAGTGTATATTTTCACTATATTATGTATACAAATAGGTCAATAACTTAGTCTCCTTATAAAATATCCTTTCATAATAGACCTCATTTCTATATCTTTTTAAGCTCCATATGATACTTTATTAATAAGAGAAATGTTTGTACAAAAATTTATCTTATTAATAAGTCACTATGATAATAAATCACTTTATTTTGCATAAACATGAGTCTAATTTTCCCACAAAAAAATAGCCAAGCATAAGCTTAGCTATTTGAGAATTTATTTAGTTATAATATTTTTATTTTCTATTAAATATTTTTCTCTATATTCACTAGGTGTAATTCCAACCTTCTTTTTAAAGACTTTACTAAAATAGTTAGGCTGAGTATAAGACAATTCTATTGATATATTAACAATAGGTATATCTTCGTCTACCAACATTTCTTTTGCCATCTCAATCTTTTTGTCTGTAATAAATGTTACAAAATTTACACCTACCTGCTTTTTAAATATTTTACTCAAATAATGAGGAGTAATATTTATATGTTTAGCTACCTCTTCTAAGGTTATATTTCTCTTAATATTTCTATCAACATAAGCAATTGCATCTTTTATATATGAATTAAAACTATAATTAATCTCTTCATAGTTATTGTCAAATATCTTATTATATATTTTAACAAATTCTTCTATGACTAGATTTTTATCTTTATGTATATATAAATTTTCTTTAAGGTTATCTATACCTTTTTTTGTAGTTTTCCCTATAAATATATTAGCCTTTTTACTCATATATTCAATTTGATCCGTAATACCTATGATTTCACTTCTATGATAATTTGTATCTTCATAAGAATACAAATAATTTATATATTCTTTAGTTATTTTAATAGTCTCTTTTTGTTGTCCTTTAACGAAGCTTTTACTTATTTTTTTTAAGTAATTTTGTTGTTCTTGAATACGTTGTTTATCATCTTTACTATCTAATTTAACATATTTATTTAGTAATTTAATAATATGATCTAAGTCTATAGGTTTAACTAAGTATTCATTTATGTTTAATTCTAATATTTTTTCACTTAATCTGCCGTCATAATCACCTGTAGTAATAATTATTGGAATATCATTGTATTTTATTCTTAGGTATTTGCATATTTCTATACCTTTTATACCAGGAATATTCAAATCAATTATTCCTAAATCTATATTTTCCATATCAATAATACTCTTAGCTTTTATACCGTCTTCAGCTTGAATTACATTTATATTATTTTTAAATTCTTTGCATATTACTAAATTCATTACATATCTTGATAAATATTCATCTTCAACAATTAAAATATTATACACTTATTTCACCCTCATTCATAGGTAACCTTAACTTAATAAGTAACCCTTCTCCTTTCATATTTGAACTATACATTTTAAGTTTATAATCTTTTCCATATAAATAAATCAATCTTTTATTAATATTATTTAGTCCAATGCATTCTCTTTTATCTCTATATTCTGATCCATCTAATATACTTTGTATCTTTTTCTCTGAAATTCCATCGCCGTTATCCCAAATATCAATTATAAAATCCTTATCTTCTTTATATCCTTTAATATTTAGATATCCACCTTCTATTTTCTTTTCTACAACATATTTTATAAAATTCTCTACAATAGGTTGTAGCAACATAAATGGGCATTTAATATGATAATATTCTGTATCTATATCAATTTTATATCCAATCTTCTTCATAAACCTAATTGTTTGAATTTTCATGTAATTTTCCACATAATTAATTTCTTCTTCTAAATATGTAATATTGGAATCATCTTTCCTTAATGTATATTTAATCATATCTGAAAAGTTATAAATAAGAGTTTGGGTTCTCTTTGCATTTTCAATATATGCTAAGTTTTGTATTGTATTTAAAGCATTAAACATAAAATGTGGATTTACCTGATATTGCAACGCTTTTAGCTCTGCTTCTTTCAAGGCTTTTTCCAACTTAATACTTTTATTTTCTTCTTCCATTAATTTAGTAGTTTTATTATTCAATTCTTTTTTAATCATGCTTAAATACTCATGATCAACCATATATTTTGATATTTGATAAATTAAATTTGCTGCATATTCAACATCTTCATAAGTTTTTGTTGAAATTTCATTATACTTTTGATTTAATTCATCTCCGCTCCATTTTGACATTTTACCAAATGTTCCAATTCTATCGTCATCCTCATTTTCTATTTTAACTTGTCCTCCCATTATTGCTCCTACATAATTATTTTCTATTACTATAGGAACAGAAAAATCAAATAACCCTGCATGGCACTTATATATGTGTGGCTTTCTATTAATTAATGATTGTATACCACCATAGGCATCACACTTATAACACTTTTCTCTAAGATTTTCATCTAATCTTATTTTGCTACAAAAATCAGTGAAATTACTTGGATTTGTAATAGGCTTACCTTCATAATCTACTGTTATTGCAGCTACATGGGTTGCTTTTGCAAATATATCTTGTATATTTTGCAAAATATTTATGTCTATTAATTTAGTTAATTGTATATTGCTAAACATAGAATCCCCCCTATTTAATTTTAGAATAACGCAAAAAAATAACATTCAAAATCTTTACATAATATTTTATCATTGTATCTTTAACATATTTTATATCTTTTATTATACTGCCTTTAATGTAAGTTTATCATAACTACTTAACAACAGTAATTTTTTCTGACTATTAAATAATTACCTTTTGATTAAAATTTTATCATATTAATATATTTATTTTTTGTATCAATAAAAAAACTTAATTTATGCTACTATAATATTAACTTATTTAACTTTTTGTATAAAAATATGAATTTTTAAAGGGAGAATATTTACTATGAGTGAGTTATTTATTGTAATATTTGCTACTATTGGCTTGGGATTATATCAATTTTTAAAATATATTTTATATAATTCACCTAAGGCTTACATAGGACAAATTATATTTATTATCCTTATTTTGATAATTCTTTTAAAGCATTTTTATTTAAAAATAAGATTTAGAAAGGTTCTTAAAAAACTACAAGTAGATTATTTTGATTTTAAATTTTATAAAACATGTAATAATTTATTTAATAAAATCTCTTATGTGATTAGTGCATTTTTATATAACACAATTTCTGAGTATAAATTTACTATTAAAGATTTTAGTATTAATAAAAATTATAATAGGGATAATAGCGATACTGAATACTACTTAAAACTAAGATTGCGTTGGTATTCATACATAAGATTCACTTCAACTCGTATGAAAATAGCATTAAGAAAAGCTGATAATTTTGCATTTAGTCAACAACTTTCCATATTAGAAAAAAGTTTTACTCCTGAGGAAAAATCAATTTATCTTAAATTTCAGTCTGATGTAAATAATTTATCTGTCTCCAAAATTTCCATATATTCTCTAAGTAATATTGAGAATTATAAAGATATAAATTATATTTACAAATACAATCTCGTTAAAATATACAATAATAATATCCAGTTAGATCAAAACATTAAGAATTATAACTTTATGGCTAAAAAATTTGAGCAATATAATAATGATATTCGTTCATATAAAAGGCTGAAATAACAAGTTACTCTAACACTTCTTTTTTCCATCTTTCTTAAACTCAACATAAATATCTTTAACCCCTATAAAAAAATATAATTTAATTACATATATTATCACTTATACCAAATGATACTACGTCAAAATCCAGCCAATATATGATAATATATTTCTTAAATCTTTATGGGGGGATTATGTATGAAAAGAATTAAGAAAATAATAATAGCCCCTTTGCTTATCTTGTTGATTGGAGGCATAGGGGTTAGTTCTTTGGTAGGAATATTGTTTTATAATTTAGCAGTAAATGCAAATTATTCAAAAGATATAGTATATGCAGATCATAATGATGATAAATTACGAGATGATGAAAAATGGCTTGAGGAAGAATCTAATTATAGTGAAAATTATAGTGAATCTTATGATAACTTAAATTTGCATGCTTATATAGTAAATCAGAATAATAATACTGATAAATGGGCAATTGTTGTACATGGTTATGGTGGCAGCGGCAAATTAATGAGTGATAAAGCAAAATATTTTTATAAAATGGGATATAATGTGTTGATTCCAGATTTAAGAGGTCATGGAAAAAGCGAAGGTGAATATATTGGTATGGGATGGAAAGATAGACTAGATATAATAAGTTGGATTAATTTTATAATTAAAAATAATTCAAATTCTAAAATAGTTCTTCACGGTACTTCTATGGGAGCTGCCACAGTTTTAATGGCTTCAGGAGAGGACTTACCTTCAAATGTAAAAGCTATTGTAGCTGATAGTGCTTATACATCCGTTTGGGATGAATTTAGTTATCAATTAGAAACTTATTTAAAAGTACCCGCTTCTTATGTTCTAAATGTTACTAATATTGTTACTAAGTTAAAAGCTGGATATTCTTTTAAAGAAGCCTCTGCATTAGATGCAGTAAAAAAATCTACCGTACCTATTCTTTATATTCATGGAGATAATGATAAATTTGTTCCTTATTCTATGATGGATAAGTTATATAATGCCACTAGTTCTCCAAAGGAAAAATTAACTGTTGAAAATGCTAAACATTCAAACTCAGATTTAATTGCACCTTATCTTTATTGGCTTACAGTAAATGATTTTGTAGAAAAGTATATTCCTTAATTGTTAATTCAAATTATATTTATTCACAAATCAAATAAATTATAAATTCTATGTATCTAAAAAAATAAGTCTCTAATTAAAGAGACTTATTTTTATTAAAATCAAAATTCAATTTATCTAGAGAACACTATATAGCTCTAGTGTATTCTTTTAACCATTCAGCTTCTTCATCAGTTAAGAATGGACTAACTGTATCAAATACCATTTTGTGATATTCATTTAAGTATACTTTGTCATCTTCTTTCATAAGATCAACATTTATAGCATCTAAATCTATTGGAGCTATTGTTATTGGTTCAAATTCCATAAATTGACCATATTCGTTTTTAACACCTTTTTTGCAAAGCATTTCATTTTCTAATCTTATTCCATGAGAACCAGCTTTGTAGAATCCTGGCTCATTAGTAGTTATCATACCTTCTTCTAATGTAGCTAAGTTTCTGTTGTCCCATCTGAAACCGTTTGGAGCTTCGTGAACATTTAGTACATGACCTATACCATGTCCTGTTCCGTGGTTGTAGTTAAGTCCTTGTTCCCACATGATTCCTCTAGCTAATATATCTAAATAGTATCCATTTGCACCATATAAGAATTTAGCCCCAGATAATCTAATCATAGCCCTAGCAACTGATGTAAAGTTAGATTTTTCTTCTTCTGTAAGTGGTCCTACAGCAAAAGTTCTAGTTATGTCAGTTGTACCATCGAAGTATTGCCCACCTGAATCTAATAAGAATAATCCTTTTGGTTCTAAAGTAGTATTACTTTCCTCATTAGCACTGTAGTGAACTATTGCTCCATTAGCTCCATATCCAGCTATAGAGGCGAAACTTGGCTCTATAAATCCACCTTGTTCTTTTCTAAGTTCAGTCATTTTATCTGCTGCACTTATTTCAGTTATTTCTATTTTTCCTATGTTATTTTTTAACCAGTACATAAACTTAGTTACAGCAACGCCATCTCTTATATGAGCTTGTTTAGTATTTTCTATTTCCACAGGATTTTTTTCTGCCTTAAATATAGTTGAAGGGTTCATAGCATTAACTACTTTTACACCTTCAGGTATATTTTTTAATATTGTGTAGTTTATTTTGTTATTATCAACTAAAACTACATCTTCTTTTTCTATAGTTTTAACAAACTCATCTATTTGGAAGTATCCTTTTATTTCAACTACTTCTTCACCAAAGCTTGCTTTTATTTCATCATTTAATTTATTTTCATCAACAAATAATATAGCTTTATCTAAAGTAACTACTGCATAAGAAAGTACAACTGGATTATATTTAACATCTCCACCTCTTACATTGAATAACCAAGCTATATCATCTAAGCTTGTTAATATATGAGTTGTTGCTCCAGAGTCTTGCATAGCTTTTCTAACTCTAGCTATTTTACTTGTGAAATCTTCTCCACTGTATTTAACATCTAATAAAAATGCTTTTGCATCAGATAAAGCTGATCTATCTTTCCATACTTCATCTAATAAGTCACCTTCATAAGATATAGTTATATTTTTCTTAGCTAAACTTGATTCTAATTCAGCACCCATTGCTGCACTTATAGCTCTTCCATCAAATCCTATTTTAGACCCTTCTGGAACTTCATTTTCTATGTATTCAAAAGTTGTAGGAACGTTTTCTTCCCCCATTTTATAAAGTTCAACACAAGAAGTTGATAATTCTTTTTCAGCTTGTAAGAAATATCTTCCGTCTGTCCAAAGTATAGCTTTTTCTGGAGTTATTACTACAGTACCAGCTGAACCAGTAAATCCTGATATAAATTGTCTTCCTTTAAAGAATTCTCCAACATACTCACTTTGATGATAATCTGCTGATGGAATTATGTAAGCAAATATGCCTTTTTCTTTCATCACACTTCTTAATTTTGAAATTCTGTCATTAATCATATTAAACCACCTTCACTATTTTAAATCTTTTAGCTTCTTATTAAGTTTGCCATAGATTTTTTTCATATAGGGTTCATCACTAGCTTCAACTGCTTTATCTAAGTCAAACCATTTGACTCCACTATTTTCATCGGCTTTAATGTGTGTCACTTCATTTTCATCAGCACAAAGTAAATAAGTAATATTTAGATGCATGTGAGATGCCACATATTTACCTTTTTTCATATGACCATCTACTCCAAGAACTTCTAAAGAAAAAATTTCCTCAGATAAAGGTGTTACATTTTTAAGTCCAGTTTCTTCTTTTGCTTCTTTCAACGAAACATAAAGTAAGTCCTCATCACCATCAGCATGTCCACCAGTCCATGACCACGAGTCATAAATGTTATGATAAATCATCAACACTTTTGTTTTATCTTTATTTACTATCCAGCAAGATGAAGTAAAGTGACCTATCTCATTATTTCTAGTAAGCACATCATCAAAAGTATTAATATATTTTATCATTATTTCCTTATCTTTTTCTTCTTCACAGTTGTATGGTAGATAATTTTCTATTTTTCTTCTTAAATCCATATTTACCTCCCCATTAATAATGACCCTATTTCAAATTCTATAATATTATTTATTAATAATCAACAGTCTAATTCTATTAAAATAATATTTTTACTTAAAGGTTACTAGTATAAATTTTTCTAAATTACATTATATATTTCTTCTTTTGTAATTTTTTTACTCATAAATATCTTCTTAATCTCAATTGGTGAATTGCCAAATACATAAATTTTATCCGACAATAAAAGTGCTTCTTCTATATCATGAGTTACAAATAATACTGTTCTTTCTTCTCTTTCTAATATTTCTTTAAAATTATTCATTATTATTTCTTTATTAATAACATCAATAGATTTAAAAGGCTCATCCATTATGATAATTTTCGAAGGATAAATAAAAGCTCTTGCAATATTCACCCTTTGTCTAAGCCCTCCACTTAACATTTGAGGATAATAATTTTTATATTCCTTTATTCCTACTAAATCCAGATATTTATCGCATAGCTCTTCAGATGTTTTTTTATTATAAAGTTTTTTTACTACAAGTGTAATATTCTCGCCTACTGTTAACCAGTTAATTAACCTATCATCTTGAAATATGTAACTTACTCCATACTTTTCTATTGTTTCAAAATCATTTTTATCATTAGGTATTATTCCACTAATTATATTTAGTAATGTACTTTTGCCACATCCTGATTTCCCAATAATACAATTAACTTCATTCTTATAAAAATCTATATTAAAATCTTTAAATACGACTTTCTCATTAAATTTTTTATTTATATTTTTAACTGATATCATTTCTTCTTTATTTATCGTCTCCATACAAAAGCTCTCCTTAACAATAATTTTTCAATAAGACTTAATAAGGATGAAATTATTACAATAATTATTATCCAAGCAAAAATAGCAGTAGTATTAAAATTAACTTTCTCGCTTTGGATCATTGCCCCTATCCCATATAAAGGTTGTCCATAAACCTCTCCTGCTATTACAATTTTAAATCCAAGAGAAATAGTTGATGATAAAATTGATATTAATGAAAACTTTATTGCTGGCAAGTATATTTTTAGTATTTTATCTTTTCTACTAATTTTATATAAGTCAGCCATTTCTAAAATTCCCTTGTCTATGTTTTTCATAGATCCTAAAACTGCATCATATAAAACTGGAAATACCATAATAAATACAACAATATATGGAGCACTTTCTTTATTAAACCAAATTAATGTTAAAACTATTAAAACCATGTTGGGTATAGAACTAGCTAGAGATGTTATTGGTGTTAAAAAATTTTTAAATATGTTGAAGCTATAAGAAATTATTCCTAATACAAATGCTACAACTAATGCCATGACAAAACTTAATATGCATCTTGATATGGTTGAAAATACATCTAAGATAAATCTATCTTCTAATGCAATTTCTTTTATACTTGTAAAAACTTGTCCCAATGTAGGTAAGTATATATCATTATTTATTTTAAGAGCTATTATCTCCCATAAAAATAACAGGATAACACAAGAGAGTGCTACCTGTATTTTATTTTTATCTTTAAATAATTTTATTTTATTATTTGTGGCAAATTGACTCATCTAGAACTGTTCCCCCTGCAGTTTTATTGTAAAAATATAACTCTTCAAAAACGTTTAAAACCTTATTTTCATAGTACTACAATTGGTAGTATTATTCAATAAGGCTTGTTTTATTATGATATTTAGTTATTTATTCTTCAATAGATTTATCTGCTTCTGGACATAAAGCTTCTAGCTTACTATAAAGATTATTATTTTCTATTCCCCATCTTGTCTTATATGGAGCATATTTACATTGAATCATATCCATAGTGACTGTTATTTTTAGATTTTTTCCTTGATAATCCTTAGCATTCACGTCATCGCTTCCGCCTAAAAATTTAATTCCTTCAACTAACTTCGTCGCTTCTGCTGTTGTTACGTAATTCATATAATATAAATAATCGCCATTATTATACCAATAATTATTTTCACCATCAATAAAATCTGTTTTTACATTGTTCGCATATAAAAACTTAATATTTGAAACTGGGAGCGCAGTTTTATTATTTCCATCATGCCAACTCGGTTCTATTTTTACTCTAAGTAAACTAGGCGTAGTGGCATTAGGTTTAATATTAATAGTTTTAGAAATGGTGTCACCAGGTACAATTCCATCTATATTTGCATCTTGTGTATTAACTACAGTTCCTTCTATTTTCCCATCTACAGTTAAAGTATGAGCTACTTTTTTGTCAGTTGCCTCGTCTCTTACAACAAAGTATCCAAATCCAAGTGCTCCTAGTGGTATTAATATACATGCTAATGATATAGCAATTCTCCTCGTTTTTCTTTTATTTCTATTTTCCATTTTAATCTCCCCCTAATTAATAATTATTTTTATTGTGTCATCTTCTTCATAGATTTCATTTTCTTTATTATTAAAATAACTTTCTAAATCAGTATCCTCCATATTCCACTCATACTTATACGCAAAATTATTCACTTGAACAGCTTCCATAACAATATCTATCCCTAACTCTCCACTTCCTAGCATACTTTTATCTTCTTCACTTAAATTAATCTCTATACTTTCAACCATAGGCTTTTCCGTTTCATTTCCCACCTTCAATGGTTTAGTATAATAAATATAATTATCTTCACTAACAAGCCAGCTATCATCATTACCATAATTAATTTTCACAGATGAATTGCTTAAAGTTGTCCCATTATTTTCTTGAATTTTGGGATAAACAAAAACAAAGCCTCTCAGATAAACGTCGCAGCTACCTTCATTTACAAAGTTCAAATCCACATTTTCTAAGTCATCATTCTTCTGAATTTTTATTTTTATCTCCAAGGCTTTATCTTCATAAAGAAAAGTTTCCATAGCATAAAAAACATCCTCTCCATAAACAATAAGAGAGCAAAAAAACACTCCAATAATAATAATTAATAATATTAGTGATTTCTTAATTTTGTTTCTTCTCTTATTTTTTCTTTTCTTACTTCTACTCATATTTATCACCTGTTTATAATGATTTCATCAATATTCCTTTGTGTAAAATAATTATTAGACTTTACATTTGTATTTATTGTTACGGATTTTGTATTATAGCCTATTGCATTTTTTAGTACAAAGCTTTGACTACTAACTGGTTTATATGAAGATGAATTAATCAATGACAATTCATATGTATTATCATAATCTAAATTACAAATAGTATATGATTCATTACTTTTAACTTTAATATTTGATGAATTTGCATCTCCATTTAATTTTAAATAAAAATAATCTTCATTATTTCCATTTACTGTAACAATTAGCCTTCCTTCTAAAGGCTTTACTTGTAATCTATTTGTATTGGTATATTTATAAAAAGTGTGATTATTCAGATAATTCAACTGAAGAATACAATCATAATCTATTTTTTCTTTTAAAGCGTTGTACTCTGTCACAGTATAAACAAACTTATCACTAGTTATAGTCAGCTTGTCCCCTTTTTTTAGATTTGATAATTTAGTAATTGAATAAGGTGTTTTTTCATCATTCAAATATAAACTAACACTATTTTTTATATTAATACCTTTGTATTTAGCATCATTCTTATTTATCTGCAGTACATCACTAACCTTTATTCCACCTTCTTTTACCTCTTTTATGAAATCTATACGAAGATCTAAATTACTATAATCATAAGCACTGCTTTCATTTATAATCTCCACATCAAATAATATTTTCTCGTTATAGGAAAATTTATAATATGAATCTATGTATTCTTTTTCGTTATTTTCCTTTAATAAATATGGCCTAATTTTAACTTTAAATTGAGGACTTTCAATTAGAAATAATGATATTTGGCTTGTCCCACCATTATAATTAAGAACGTCTTCTCCCATTCTACCAAGTTGTCCTATTAATAAAGATATTTTATAATCACTAACTTCTGATTTTATATACTGAGATATATCTCCAACCATTTTATAATAATTATCACTAGCAGTTGATTTTAAAATATTACAATCAATATGCTTATTACGTGTGTGCTGCGACAAAATATTATCCTCTTCTTTATTGCAGTACTTATTATGTTCTGCAGTATTTGTAAGATTGTAATTACCGATAGACTTATCTATTTTATATTTATAAGATTCTGATGATGCTCTGTAATTAATATCTGTTATTTCACCATTAATAAAAACATTTATTAAATCGCAAAACGGTAATATTAGATGACAATTATCTTTACTTTCAATACCTATAACAGGTTGTACTTTTTTTGATTTTATTAATTCCAATTGATCCTTATTTAGTTTAAATTCGCCCTCTAGCATTCTCCACTCTATGGGCGCTTCTCCAGTAAGCTCATATTTTAAAACTTCAACATAACATGGCCATGTTATAATTTTACTTCCTAAATATCCATCTTTCCAAATTGGATTTTCACTACTTTCAAGCCAAGTTTGTATTGTATTATAATTGAATGAGTAAATTGGGTCAGAAGTTCTTACTCTCGTTCTAAGAACTTTATTTCCTTCAATTCTATTTTCATCTTCAGGCTTAAATGAATTTACAGTGCTTACAGTTCTCATTGATTTGTCCCCTGAAGTATAAAGATTAGTAAATATCTCTAATGGATTTAAAGTATCATCAAAGTTAATATTTCTGATATTTTTAAAATCCTCGCTGTTAAGTTTCTTTTCATCCTCCCTTATTTCATTAATTTCTCTCGTCTTAGTCCAATTACCAATTTCAACTCTATCCACCCCCTGAGGAAGAGCATGAATTTTTTTAATGTAAACTAAGTTAATCATTAATAAACACAGGACTACTGCACTTATCTTTAGTAGTTTTCTTATCATTATCACCTCCTAAATAATAGGCGTGCATGGTGCTAATATAATTATGGAGGCCTTGACACTTTTTGAGCTAGCACCACACACATATTAATTTATATTTAGTAAACTTGATTATTATTACTTATTATTTTTAATTTATAAAAAAATTTATTTCTAATTTTGAAATATCTATTACTATATTTAAAAAGTGCTATCTTCAATGATATTAAATCATTAAAAATAGCACTCTTCATATTATTTTAATAGTATTCAACTTCAACAATCTTACCAAGTTTAACTAAAATATTCTTCATTTCATTTAAAACATAAAGTCTCGCACTTAAATCATCTGGTATATCCAACATCATATTTTCAGGATTTATACATCTTCCTATTATCATTTTTATATGAATACAATCTTCATACAATATTTTAGACAATAATGTGGCCCCATCATTTTTTTTATGTAAAAAACTATCATCATTAGTAGTTAATAATCGTCTTAATATTTCACATGATTTTCTTAGTGTTAATACTCCCTCTGTTACCAAATCGATTCCTTCTATATGTGCTATTGGTGGCACATCTTCATCTATAATGTCTGTACTAGATTTGTATTTTACGTTTAACTCTCTAGCAACAATATTTGCAGTAGTTCCACCACAAACTATTTTCTTTCCTGCACTTCCCATCATTTTATATACAACTTCTTTATCCTTATTTTTATTAATAGGTGGCCCAGAAAATAAAACTGCATTGCTATCATGGCTTACCTTTATAGTAGCTACAGTAGTATCGTCTCCTGGTTCAAAGTAATATAATTGATTGCAGACTCCTAACAAATTGTTTGTAATAGTTTTTGCGTTCATATTCTCATTGGTGAATTTCAACAAATGCTTTGAAATATCTTTCCATTGCCAAGAATAGTTTAAAGTTTTCCTTCCTCCAGCAAATTCCACACCATCGCTAATCAACACTATTCTATCTCTTTCTGTAAGTTGTATCTTACATTCTCTTATTTTTTTACCATGAATTATTATCTCATTCCAATCTAATTTAAGTATGTCTTTTCCTCTCATAAAAAATAATGTAGGATTGTCAAATTCAACAATATAAGCTATACCATCTTTAGCCACTTTTATCATAGTAAAAGTAGAATAAGCTATTTTATTTTGTGAACAAATAGGCAAAGTCTGGCTAACTGTATCAACTACATCTTCTATTCTCATTCCTTCCTTTAGCATGGTAATGGCTATTTTTGATGTAAGAGTTGCTAAAATGTTGGCCTTTACACCACTCCCCATTCCATCAGAAAGTACTGCAATAAATTGTTCGTCATCAGCATAAAACTCAACCTTATCTCCGCATAGCTCTTCTCCATATTTTAATAAGCTTCCATAAGCAAAATCTATATAGTACTTCATTATCTGTGACCCTCTTCCTCAATAAGTTTTTTCAACTTAGTCAAGGTAACTTTTGTTTCTGCAGTTGTTTCTCCAAGAAGACTTGCTATTTCTTGAGCCACCATCATTTGCTTATTTATAACATCTTGAGCCATGTTTATGGAATTTATTTTCATTTTCTGTAATTCTTTTTCCTTATTCTCTTCTTTTGTAATATTATTGGCTATCCATATATAAATTTGATTTTCCTCTAGCCATATAATATTTTGATCTAATACTCCATTGTAGTCTGGAAGTTCTATCTTATCACTAATAATATTTTTTCTTGTATCTCTTGCTTGTTGAAATTTATCTTCATCTAAATACATAATAACAGGCACTCCCCTGGCTTCGTCGTTACTAACTTGAAAGAAGTTTTGTGCTGCTGGATTAAACTCTTCCACACATAAGTCCTTGTCCACTATACCAATTAAATTAGGTGTGGCTGATATAATTACATTTGCCTTATTTTCTGCTTTTTGTCTCATATATAGGACACACATACTAGTATCTGCATACCCATTAAACACTGCCTTGGCTTTATCTCTACATGTTTTATAACCACATGCCTTACAATTTATTTCATCCATTCTTGCAAATTTACCCATAGATTTTAAAATTTCTCTAAGCTCTGTTTCACTAGGCTCTTTTAAAGAAATATATTTAGACTCAAAACTTCTATGTAAATCTATTTTTAATAGTATTTCATCATAAGAATTATCTATTTTATCACTATATAATTTTTCACACTTTTTACTATAAGTCTCTATATTTTTTCTTCTTTCATAAGAGCTAGCTCCATCATCTGCAATTCCAGAACCTCTAAGACAACCACTTTCACAGAAATTCATATCAAATATTACATTGCTTACTCTTTTATTTAGAATTGCCTCTATGGTCTTCTTACAATCATTTGGTCCATCTACAGGTACTACTTCTTTATTTTTACTAGAGTCAAAAAAGTAATCTGTGTTTTCAGATATAAATGGAAAAACCCTATTATAATGACTAATGGCATCAAATGAACTTTCTTCAAAATCTTCAAAATAAATATTTTCTTGTTTTATCCATCTTCTTAGTTCCTCTAGGGTAATCACTGCATCAATGCTATTTTCAAACCTTGATTCATCCTTCTTTCCAAGACAAGGACTTATAAATACAACCTTTACATGTTCTCCGTATTTTTTCTTTATAATTCTTCCATGGCAAGCAAAAGCTGATATAACAGGTATTAAGTTTTCTATTAAATCAGGATAATGTTTTTCTACTAAGTTGATTATGGATGGACAGAGAGTTGTTATATAATTTTTATCATCATCTTTATTAATATATTTAAAATATTCATCTATTATAGGCTGAGCTGCTACTAATGTTTCTTCTACATAAGAAAACCCCAAATGTTTTAATAAACCAGGTATTTTATGGCTATTTTCTCCAAAAACAGCTGCAAAACTTGGTGCAATAGAAGCTATCACTGTTTCTTTATTTTTTATATAATGTTTTACAATTGGTACCTGTGATGCACTTAATCTATTTTTTTGTGGGCACGCCAAATAGCATGCATCGCAAACTATACATCTTTCTTCTCTTATTCTTGCTTGTTCATTTTTTATTTCTATGGCATTAACTGGACATACTCTTACACAGGCATAACAATTTTTACAATTTTTCTTACTAAATTTATCAAACCACATAAGTTTTCCCCCTTGATTAATATTACCCTAAAATTATAGCAAACATAAATATACTTTTTCATATATTTAACAAAAAAGAACTTAGTACTTTATTTAGCACTAAGCTCTTTTCTTATAATAATCATATTTTATTGTAATAATTCAAAGTATCCTGATGGATGGAAGAAATATATTGATTCGCTATCTTTGTCTACTAAGTAAGCTAAATCAGATTCTATATTTGGTAAAAATACATATCCTTTTATTCCTTTTTCTTGCATTGCTTCAAAAGTATTTTCATCGCCTTGGTATGTATATGTAAAATCAGCTTTTTCTACATCTTTTATATATTTATTTAAAACTGCTTCAGCTTGTGATTTTGTCATTCCTGTTTTAACTTCTTCTTTATCTTTATCATCGTTTACAACTATAGTTTCAACAGAATTAGTAATTTCTTCTTTTTTGTTATCTACTTTTACTTCTTCTTTTATAGGTTTTTTATTTTCTATAACTGTACCTTCAGATTTTACAGATTTCTTAACTTCTTCTTTTTGTGTTGTTTTGTATTCACTGTCTTTTGATACTTGCATTTTTTCAGCATTTGCAGTTTGCTCAACTTTTATTGGTTTTACATTTCCTTGTTCATCATTTTGTGTTATTGCATTTGCAATTGGAGTAACTAATAATATTCCTGTTAATAATAATGTTATTGCTATAATTCCTTTTTTCATTTTTCAACACTTCCTCATAATATATTTTAAATTTTCTTCTTTTTTTCTTTTATTTATATTATTATAATATCATTACCCCTTGAAAGATTACAGTTACATACTTGTTACTTTGAATTACAAAATAGTAACATAGGTAATTACAGAAATGTTACCAAATTTCAATATTATGTAAAATTATCTTTATTTATCCATATAACAAGAAACCCCCTTAGACAATTCCAAGGGGGTTTTCTTGTTATAATTCTTCATCTTTTACAATTCCAAAAGCTATATTATACATAATTTTTTCTTTTATTTTACCAGTGTATAAAATTTCATTATTTTTTTCATTTATAACATAAATATAATAATCCATATCTGGAGATCCATTTCCATAGTATACATGATCATCATCTTTATAATCACACATTACAAGATACGTTTTGTCATTATCACGTCTCGTTTGTAAAATGTATCTATTATAACCACCTTTAGATTTAACATCTATTTCATTTGTACTTATTGTTTTTTTATTATACAAATCAACTACTAAAGTCTTAACTATTTTACTTGTTTGATCTACCTCACAACAAAGTAACACTTCATTATCATCAATATAGTAGTTTGTTATATTTTGATTACCAACACCTAAATTAATAATATTTATTTCTTTAGTAATAATATTAAAACCAAATAAGCATGTATTAATTTCTTTAGTTATCTCGTCTTTTATGTGAGTAATAAAATATGCCACATTGTCTTTTACAAATCCAACTTCACCATTTGTATACATTTCATTAGGATCATATGACTTAGTTAAAATACTCCTTGATTGTTGGGTAGATAAATTTAATTTAAATAAACTTAAATAAGTTTGTTTATAAATATCTCCTTCATTATTTTGTAATTTATTTTCATCTTGTTCATTATCATCATAAACGGATGAAATAATAGCTAAATAAATATTGTCCTTATCCCTCATTGGTAAAGCTTGATAAATACTATCTCCACTTACATTAATAGTATCATCTATTTTTATTTCATAATTTTTTATTTTTGAACTTTTTTTATCTTTTATATCAATATATACTATCATTTCATTGCCATTATAAGGTGAATAAGTGCTTAAAAGAGATACGTTAGTAATTTCATCATCAGTTTCACAGATATTACTTTTATCATTGGAAATCTGCAATAATTCTCTATTATCTATATTTTCCTTTGATATGGAGAAATTTGTAACACCTTCTTTTACATTTTTTTTAATTTTTTCCTTATCTTTAGATATAATAATGTTATCTGTTTCATAGGTACCTTTTCTTTTTTGATAAACAATATTCATATCTCCAAGGACGCTTCTATCTCCAGATATATCTTCTATATCTATCTTATCTTTTGTAATAAAACTTAAGGAGAAAATAATTAATATCATGGCTAATGATACAGTAATTAAAAATATCCTTGAAATTCTTTTATCCATAATATCCCCCTAAACATGTATTCTTTTATTTAATAATCTATAAGAAATAATAAGGGATAATCCCCCCATAACTATGTAATATAAAAAATGATTTTTTAACAACTCATCTGTAAATATAATAGAAGTAGTTGATATAAACATATATACAAATGCAGAAATTGCAATATAAGACAAACCTAAAAATCCACCTAATTTATCAAAGGATTTATGAATCAATACTCCTGTAAACAAAACTATAACTGCTAAAATAGGTCCTACTACATAGTACATAAATATTTCTAATGGGTATATGGGCACTCCCATAAATAAAAAGCTCATTGAGTTGTTATAATTTACAATATGAATAATTTCGCTAATATTAATACCCGTAAAGCTTTTTATTATGAATATTTCTAAAATCCATAATATGTGTTGTGTTACTAATACCCCATATATAAATGATACTACTGTTATTAATTTTGATATGAATACATTAAACTTATTATAAGGTAAAGTAAACAAAGTATAAACTACCTTTGTTTTATTTGAAAAGTCTTTATACCATATTAATAGTGTGTAATATAAACACCATATAAGTGCTAAAATCATAAAAAATAAAGATAAAACATACAATGAATATATTAACCCTCCATTTTTTATAATCATGTATGCCTCTTCGGATTTAAATAAACCTACTCCTCCCCTTATGTTCAAAATTTCTTGAACTTGTTTAGCTACTGAATGTAGGTTATAAACAAACCAGATAAGATTACTTATTATAAGCAATCCTAATATAGAGAAATAGATTTTTTTAATTCTTTTAAACTCTATATCATAGAGTGTTAAAATCCTACTCACCCCTATATACCTCCCTCATTTTATCTATAATAGATTTATTTTCATTTTTTCTAACTTCTTCCACATTAAAATTAAATGCTAATTTCCCTTCATGAAGTATTATTACCTCTTCAACTATTTCTTCAATTTCTGCAATTTCATGAGTTGTTATTATGATACTTTGTTCCGGAGAAATGTATTCTACCATAGCCTTAATAAATTCTTCTCTTTTAAAAATATCTATTCCAGAAAAAGGTTCATCTAATAAGATATATTTGGCATTTTGTGCAAAACCAAGAATAATTTTAATCCTTGCTCTATTTCCTTTGGATAAAGTACTTATCATTTTATCATCAGCAAGATTGAACATTTTTAACATATTTGTTGCCTTTTCTTCATCCCAATTTTCATAGAACTCTTTCATAAATGCAAAAGTATCCTTTATTGTAAGGTTGGGAAAATAAGTATCCATATCTGGCACAAAGGCTATTTTATTATATAATTTAGGATTAACCTCTTCACCATCTATAAGGATTTTACCTTTATCTGGTCTAATAACACCAGCTATAGATTTTAATATGGTTGATTTCCCTACTCCATTTATTCCAAATATGCCTATTATTTTTCCTTCTTTTATCTGAAAAGACACATCATCCAATGCATGTACTTTTCCAAATTTTTTGCTTAAATTTATTATATCTATCATATATAAAACTCCCCCTAAAATACTTCCCCTAATGAAATCTAACTTACTAATTTTATTATTTTAAATATGCATTAATGTAATCTATAGGACGATATACCTGTCCTTTTTTATAAAGTAAAACAGACTGTATCTTTATTCCTCCTATAGGATAAGGGTTTCTATTGGCTGAGTTGATTATTTTTCCTCTTCCAATATACATGACTACATGACCTGGTGTAAAAATAAGATCCCCTGGTTGAATATTTTTCATTTGAACTTTATAATCCTGTAATACGTCTCTTTGTTCAATTGTAGAATAACCAATGTTTACATTAGTTATAGTTTTATAAGTCCAATAAGTAAGCCCCGAACAATCAAATCCTTGTTTTCCTATATAATCTTTTTTATCTAAAGGGTAATAACTTTCACTATAATAACCTATAAGTTCTTCTAATCTTTCTTTCGTTATTATTTCTCCCTTACCACCCCAAGTGTATTCCTGTCCTTCTCTTTCTTTTGCTAAAGAAATAACCTCATTTATTATTTTTAAATCATCTTTACTCATATTTTTAGTTTCTTGTTCATACTTCTCATTTATTTGCTGTATATACTTTTCTTTTAAAAAGTTATACCCCCATATTCCTACAAATACAACTAATATCAATATTAAAAGTTTCTTTAAAAATTTTTCGATTGTTATTAGCTCCCTTCATATTTACTCTCGTTAAAAGCGTAACTTCCTTATTTTATTATCACACTAAAATATTCATATTTCAACTTACAAATTCGTCATATAAAAAAGACTCTCCCATATATTAGACGTGTAAATAGTATAAAAAGTTTTATTATTTTTTATACTATTTTATAATTATTAATTATTTAATTTAACGTAAATACTAACTACTTCTTTTAATAAACTATCACTTTAGCTTTAAAGTACTTATACTCTATAATCCGACCATTTTTAGTAAAATTTAACATTAATTCCATATTAATATCTATTTTTATTAATATAATACTAATATATATTTATATAAATTAACATATAAAAAAAGTGGCTTAAATTGGGCCACTTTTTACTTATTTACTTGGAACTACAATTTCTCCACTTATTATTTTTTCTATTTTTCCATTAACGTAATCTATTACTTCTTTTGGAACATTTTTATCTGTTGATGGGGCAAGTCCGATACCTTCTTCTTTTAAGCCGAATACTAAAGTTTTACCACCATCAAATGTACCATCGTTTAAGTTTTTAACTAATGTGTAAACGCCCTCATTTACTTTTTTCATTGCTGATGTAAGTATATTGTCCGGTGCCACATTATTTTGGTCTCTATCAACACCTATAGCATATTTTCCTGTTTCTTTCGCACATTCAAGTACTCCTAAACCACTATCACCTGCACATGCAAATAATATATCTGCTTTGTTATTGTACATTTGATTAGCTATAGATTTACCTTTTGCTTGATCTGCAAATGAATTAACATATTGTACTAAAATTGTTGCCTCTGGATTAGCTTCTTTTACACCTGCTTCATATCCAGCTTGGAATTTGTTAATAACTACATTATTCATTCCACCAACAAATCCAACTTTATTAGTCTTTGTCATTTTACCTGCAACTAAACCTACTACGTATCCTGATTGTTCTTCATTAAATGATATACATGTAACATTGTCAGGTGTTTCATCTCCATAATCTACATCAACTATAGCAAACTTTTGATCTGGATAATTTTTAGCTGCTTCTAATAATGCTTGTTGCATTGGAAATCCTGTTGCAAGAATTAAATCATTATCACTATCTACTGCTTGCTCTAAATTTGTTACATAATCTGCTTCTTGCTTTGATTCTATATAGCTTGCTTTTATTCCTAAATCCTTTTCTGATTTTTGAAGACCTTCCCAAGCACTTTGGTTGAAACTTCCGTCAGTTACTCCACCAACACTAGTAACCATTGTTACTTTTAATTCTTCTTTCTTAGCTCCGTTATCTTTATTGCTCCCACATCCTACTAATGAAGATGCAGTCATTATAAGTACCGTCATTAAACATACAATTTTTTTCAATGTCATTTTAGCCTCCTATATGATATAATACTTTTTTATTAGCTTAACTATAATATCAAAAAATTATCACTAGATATTATGGCATATGACATATTTTTTAATTTTTTTGAGGATATAAACATGATAATACTAAATGATAAAATTAAATTAAGTTATTATATTAGTAAATTTCAAATTAATGGAATTTTTACTAAAAATATAGAGAAATACATGGAACTTCATTATTTTAAAAAGGGGTCTCATATTTGTGTTAAAGGTGATAGATTAGATTATTTTTACTTTTTTGTGAAAGGGAGAGCAAAAGTTTATATTTCCACTCCCAACGGAAAATCTCTGCTTATTCGATTTTATTCTCCTCTTCAAGTGATTGGAGATGTGGAAGTTACTTGCAATGAAAATGCTGATTGTAATATACAAGCTATTGAAGATTGTCTATGTGTAGGTGTTCCTTTGCATATTGTTCATGAAATCTCAACTTACGATCCTAAATTTTTAAGTTTCGTTTGCAAGCATCTAAGCTCTAAATTAACATCTACATCAGCGTCTACTTCTTTAAATGTACTTTATCCATTGGAAAATAGACTAGCAAGTTATTTACTTGCACTTTATCCAAATGATTTAACACCTGAGGATAAGATTGTCACGGATAACTTCACTCAATTATCAGAGCTTCTTGGATCAGATTATAGGCATTTTTTGAGAGTAGTAGATAAACTTTGTTCAAAAAATATTATTAAAAAAGAAAAAAGATCTTTAGTAATTGTAGATAGAGTTGCTTTAAATAATCTTGCTGTAGATCTGTATAATTAAAAAGCATGTGGATTTTTCAACATGCTTTTTAGCTTAATATAAAGCTATTTTTTCCTTTTTTCTTTGCCTCGTACAATAAAATATCCGCTTCTTTATAATTTTATATATATGTTTATACTGTAATTTGCCTTTACATTAAAATTTATATCATATATTATATATATTATATTTTCAAAAATCATTATATAGAAAGGACTAATCAATAAATGGAATTTAATTTAAACATCTATGAGACTATGGCTTTAGTTTCCATTGTATTTTATATTGGTAAATATTTAAGAAATAAATTTTCTATACTATCAAAATATTGCATCCCTCCATCAGTAGTAGGTGGATTTATATTTGCAATATTTATTCTTATATTAAAAATTACGAACATAGCAACTATAAACTTAGATACAACTTTACAAGAAATTTTCATGACAGCATTTTTTACTAGCATAGGATTTACTGCTAGTTTTAAAATATTAAAACAAGGTGGTATTAAAGTTGTTACTTTCCTTGGCCTTGCAATTTTACTTGTTGTATTACAAAATACAGTTGGTGTAACATTGGCATCACTATTTAATTTACAACCACTACTTGGCCTTTGTACAGCATCTATACCTATGATAGGAGGTCACGGTACTGCAGGATCTTTTGGACCTTTACTAGAAAATATGGGCATATCTGGTGCTACAACAGTGTCTATTGCTTCTGCTACATTTGGCTTAGTAACGGGAAGTATTATCGGTGGATTAGTTGCTAGAAATCTGATACACAATCATAAAATAAAAACAGTTCATGATGAAAATTCTAAAGTTCCTCCAAAAGAAGTTGGAGATTTTAACGAAGAAAACCAAAATATTTTGTGTTTAAAAAAATTAATGACTGGTGCATCTTTCTTATTCCTTGCTATGGGACTTGGATCGATAATATCTGACTTAATTCAAAACTCAGGATTAACATTTCCATCATATATAGGAGCAATGCTTGCAGCTGCCATAATAAGAAATCTATATGATTTTCTTGGAAAAGAAATTGTAGAAAAAGAAATCGAAACTTTAGGATCTCTTAGTTTATCATTCTTTTTAACAATGGCCTTAATGGGATTAAAACTTTGGCAATTATTTGATCTAGCTTTACCTCTTATGATTATGTTATTTGCCCAAGTTATACTAGTAGGATGCTTTGCTTATTTTATTACTTATAGAATTATGGGTAAAAACTACGAAGCCGTAATCTTTGCATCTGCAACTTGTGGATTTGGAATGGGTGCCACTCCAAATGCTATTGCAAATATGGACGAGCTAACTAACAGATATGGATTTGTTCATACTCCATATTTTGTAGTTCCTATCGTTGGTTGTTTATTTATTGACTTTGTCAATTCAGCCATAATAACACTATTTATAAACTTCATATAATAAAAATTAAACCTTGATATATGTCTATATGAATATATCAAGGTTTTTACAACTTAACTATTGAATCTTCTTTTCTTTTATAAATTTTTTATTGCTTTTCTTTTACTCATAGTTTCTAAAATAAGTATTATCCCTATACTTATAGATATAATTATAAAGTTTATAATAGGATGTAATGGCCATAATTTAGAGTTCTCCAATTTTATTTTGGTTGTTATATTATCTTTTGTTACTAGTATTTTGTTAACATAGCATTTATTATTTTATAATTGATTATATAGTTGAATATAAAAAAAGAGCTATCTTACAATATTTTTGTTGTAGGATAGCTCTTTATATAAACATAATTCTTATCTCTTAGTTCTTTTTTTACCTTTTGAATTATCGTTTCTGTTATCTTTTGAGTTACTTTTATTGTTTCTTCTATCAGTGTTATTATTTCTTCCACTTTTAGAATTTTTCTCATTAGATTTATTATTTTTCTTATTTTTATCAAATTGTCTATTTAATGCTCCTCTAGCATCTTTAGGTTTGATTAAACATCTAGGCCCAAGTCCGATTAAGTCTTCTCTACCTGCTTCAACTAAAGCTCTATGAACTAATTCATAGTTCCTAGGTGCAGAATATTGAAGTAAAGCTCTTTGCATTGCTTTTTCAGTTTTAGATTTTGGCACATAAACTTCCTTCATAGTTCTTGGATCTAATCCTGTGTAAAACATTGTTGTTGATAATGTTCCTGGTGTTGGATAGAAATCTTGAACTTGTTCTGGTTGATACTTTATGTCTCTTAAATACTCAGCTAGCTCTATTGCGCTACTTAATGTAGAACCTGGATGTGAAGACATTAAATATGGTATTAAGTATTGTTTTAATCCCACTTGTTCATTCATTGCGAAGAATTTTTGTCTAAATCTATCGTAAGTTTCTCCTGCTGGCTTTTGCATATAATAAAGTACTTCTTCTGCAACGTGCTCTGGAGCAACTTTTAGCTGTCCACTTACATGATGTTTAATTAATTCTCTCATAAATGTATTGTCTTTATCAGCCATTACATAATCGTATCTAATTCCTGAACGTACGAATGCTTTTTTAACACCTGGTAATTGTCTAACTTTTCTAAGAAGACTTATATAGTCACTGTGGTCTACATTTAAGTTTTTACATGGTGATGGATCTAGACATTGTCTATTTTTACATCCACCTTTTCCTTCTGTTATTTGTTTTTTACAAGCTTCTTGTCTGAAGTTTGCAGTAGGTCCACCTACGTCATGTATATAGCCTTTAAAGTCTGGTAAATGTGTAATTTCCTTTGCTTCTTCTAGTATAGATTCATGACTTCTACTTTGTACAGCTCTACCTTGGTGGAAAGTTATTGCACAGAATGAACAACTTCCAAAACATCCTCTAGAACTTACTATTGAGAATTTAACTTCATTTAAAGCTGGTATTCCACCCTTAGCTTCATATGATGGATGATAATTTTTAGTATATGGTAGTGCATATACTTCGTCTAATTCTTCTCTACTTAGTGGCGGTTCTGGTTTATTTTGAACCATAAATTTATTTCCATGAGGTTGAACTACTGCTTTTCCTCTAAATGGATCTTGCTCTGCTTCTTGTATTTTAAAAGCCTGTGCAAATTTAACTTTGTCTTTTTTTATTTCTTCAAATGAAGGCGTTAATACATAATCAACATATACTTCATCTAAACTATCTGCCATGTAGCAAGTTCCGTCTATAAAGCTTATATATTTAGGATCAAATCCATCATTTATAGCATTTGCAACTTTAACTATTTGTCTTTCACTCATTCCATATACTAATAAGTCAGCTCCACTATCTACTAATATGGATTTTCTTACTTGATCACTCCAGTAATCATAGTGAGCAAATCTTCTTAGTGATGCTTCTATTCCTCCTATTACAAGTGGAATGTCTCCGTATGCTTCTCTTATTCTATTACAATAAACTATTGTAGCTCTATCTGGTCTATGACCCATTTCCCCACCTGGAGAGTAAAGATCTTTATCTCTTTGTCTTTTGCTAACAGAATAATGGTTTACCATAGGGTCCATGTTTCCTCCATTAACAAGGAAACCTAGTCTTGGTCTTCCAAGCTTCATAAAGTCTTCTGTTGTTTTCCAGTTAGGTTGAGCAATTATTCCTACTTTATATCCAGCATGCTCTAACACCCTTGATATAATGGCTGTCCCAAAACTGTGATGGTCAACATAAGCGTCTCCTGTAACAAGTACAAAGTCACACTCATCCCATCCTCTTTCTATCATGTCTTCTTTACATATTGGTAAAAATTTATTTTCCATTTTATCACCTGCTCAATCTATATTTAAAATTCGTTTCACTCAAGATTTTTATTTACTTATCTTTAATTATTAACTCTGATTAACTATTATATCACAAAGATAATAATATTTTTAAAGTAATTAAGTTTTATATCATAATTAGTTGCAATTATTTATATTAAATTTGCATGCTTTTGTTAATTTTCTTTTAAATATACTTAAAACCCCTAAAAAATACGGTACAAAGAAAAAGAGCTAAGGTGGCTTAGCTCTTTTTCACGAAATAAATAATATTTAAGGTTGTTTAAATGAACATGGTAAATTTACTACACATTTACCACAAACCTCACTTCCTCCCCTTGGCTTACCTTTTTCTACTTCTTTACTTCCATATAATTTTTCATACTTATCAAAACTCTTCATACAAGTTTCATAACATTTAAATCTATCATAATTATTCTCATTTAATGCTCCACTGAAGCAACGCTTTACGCATACTAAACAACTTTTGTTTCTTTTATACAAGCAATTTTCTTCTTCTAATGGTTTATCTGGACTTACTGGTAAGTTTGTAACTATTGTGAAATATCTTCCACAGCATCCTTCTTTAGTAATTAACATATTATTAATTCCAAAAGTTCCAAGACCTGCTACCTTTGCCATATGTCTATGAGACCATTTACTTTTTAATATATCTGTTTTAAAATCACCGGCTACTTCACATACAGCTGCCTTGTATCCCATTTCTTCTATTTTTTTAATAAGATAATCATTTAACTTAATAAACATTTCATTAGTTTCTTGATAAGTTAAAGTCCATTTTTCTGATGCTAACTCTCCATCAACATTGGAGTAAGCTATATCTTTAGTAAAAGAAACAAAATAAGCAATAATGATAGTTGGATCATCTAATATATCACTAGGCATCAAATGTTCTTCAAAAGTATACTCTCTTATACGTGCAATATCTTTATGATTAGCATCAGCAAAGCCAACTAAAGGTTCTCTCCAAGTTGCACTTATATTATCTCTTTTTTCATATTCTTTCACATAATCTACTATATATTTCTTAATTAAATTTTTCATAGAACTCCCCTTTTCAGATTAAAATTCCTTACACCTAATTAACTGTATATCTAAAAAAGCATCTTTTTTTAAAGATGCTATAATGTCTAATTACTATTTCTTTTTGCTATTTTTATTTTGTCCTTCATCTCTTGCTCTTTTTTGTGCCCAAATATTAGTTACTATTAAAAATAATAAAATAATACTTCCCACTCTTATTATAGTTTGAACCATATTATCCCCCCAATTTTTTCTTACGTAATTTTATCTCTTACTTGAATTATACACCAATTCTCCTTAATTATCATGTATTTTACGTTGCTATAACAGGCTTGCAACTGTTATAATTCACTTATTAATGTATTTTACTAATTTAAAATAAAACTATAGGAGGGAAAATATTATGAAGAAAAACTATCATTTTTATGCAATAATAACAATAATATTTTGGGCAATGGCCTTTGTTTTTACTAGGCTAGCCCTTCAATACTTTGATGTATATACTTTAAGTTTTCTGAGATATTTATCAGCATCATTAACTTTAGTTGTGATTATTTATTTTATGAAAATTAATAAGCCTAAGAAAGAAGACTTTCTTACCTTTATACTTTCTGGATGTATTGGTTTTTTTATCTATGTAATTCTATTTACAAAAGGTACAGGACTTGTAACTTCAGCAACTGCTAGCATTGTAATCGCTATGGTTCCTGTCTTTACAGCCTTTTTAGCATCATTCTTTTATAATGAAAAACTTAAAATATATCAATGGTTTGCCATAGGAATTGAATTTCTAGGAATCTTAGTATTAACCTTAATGAATGGTACCCTATCTATTAATGAAGGTGTCTTATGGTTATTAGTAGCTGCACTTTGTCTAGCTACTTATAATTTACTCCAAAGAAAATTAACAAAAAAATATACAGCCTTAGAAGCTAGTACTTATAGTATTTTTATTGGAACTTCATTTTTATGTATTTTCTTACCTTCATCTGTAGGACCTACTTTACATGCTCCAATTGAACATATAATATATGTTTTAATTCTTGGAATATTTTCTTCAGCTCTTGCTTATATTGCCTGGGCAAAGGCCATTTCAATAGCAGAGAAAACTACTTATGTAAGCAATTATATGTTCGTTACACCATTTTTAACTACAATCTTAGGATTTGTAATGATGGGTGAAGTTCCTGATAAGGCCACTCTTTTAGGTGGTATAATTATTTTAGCTGGATTGTTTATGTTTAATAAAGAAAGCTTCTTAGAGCCATTTAGAAATAAAAATTTTTCATCAGTAGAATGCGCTACTTCTAGTGATGAAAATGATTTAATAAAATAAAAATTATAAAGGCCTTCTATAAAAATCTTAACTTATTTTATAGGAGGCCTTTTTATGCAATATTTTAAAAATTAAGTGCTTGTTTATATTCATATCCTGTTAAATTTCCTATATCTTTAATTATCAGTTAGTGGATAAGGATGACTATGATGAACACTTGTATATATTAGATTATCATCTTTATCATAAGAATATTTAATAGTAACTATTATCTTATCACCTACAGATACGTTCTTGCATAATTCTTTATTTTCTATATAGTAGCTTTCGCCATTATATGATGCTTTTACTGTGCTAGTCTCTTCATAACTCATTATATTTATCATAGGCACATAGCTTACTACACCTTTATGAGAAACATAACACTCAACAGTCATTATATAAGTTCCAAATGATATCCATTTAGTATCCTTGAATAATTTCATTTTTTTATTTAAATTTAATCCTTCTGTATTATTTATAGTTTCTTTTAATGATGATTTATCGTTCATATATATCCCCCCATGAAATTTTTCTAACATCCAACTATTAATTAGTATTCCATACTCCTCTTTAAAGTAAAAATTATAATACTTAAAATAATTACTATACTTATTAATATTGTTAATACTACCATTAACCAAGTAGGAACTTTATTATAAAAACTATTGTAAGCAATTAAACATGCCGCACCAAAGAACCAACCAAAAGCATTAAGTATCTTCAATCTTAAACTTACTAATTTTTTTACTCTTTCTTTTTTTACATCTATTTTCTTTGTATATAAGGAGCGTAGTTCAACAGATGCTTCTTCATCATTTCCTCCATCAAATTGTTCAATTGCTTTATTTTGTGCTTCATTTTCTGAATATCCTTGATTAATATATTCTTTGGCAGAAGTTATCAAATGCTCCTTGATCTCTTCTTTTATTTCTTTTGCATCTTTACTATCATCATTTTTATACAATCTATCTAAATATCCCTCTATTATTTTCATAATTTATTTCCCCTTATTTAAAAATTTATTCATAACTTCTTGTATAAAATTCCACTCTTCAACTTTTAGATCCAAGTCTTCTTTTCCTTCTTCTGTTATATTGTAATATTTTCTTCTTCCTCCCGAATCTTGATCGTCACCCCAATAAGACTTTATTAAGCCTTTAGATTCTAACCTTTTTAATGAAACATACATAGTACTTTCTTTCAATTCAAATGTGGTCTCAGCCTTGACTATTTTGGCAATTTCATATCCATAAGAATCTTCTTGATTTAGTATTGATAAAATCAAAGTATCAATATGACCTTTTAATAATTCTTTATTTAAATCCACAAACTCATTCACCTCCCTATATGTATTACTTCATTATATGAAGTACTTTATATTTTAATAGTACTTTGTTTTTTATTATTTTTCAATAACAAGTTATATAAAAAATAACCCTCTATTTTAAATAGAAGGTTATTTTAGATAACAACTTTATTTACACTAGCTAATTCATTTATACAATTACAAATCACATTACCCATCACTTTAGTCCCAACTAATTTTGTGCCTTTACTAAATATATCTTCCGTCCTATATCCTTTTTCTATGGCTAAATTTATAGCTCTTTCTATAATGTCAGCTTCTTGATGTAGACCAAATGAATATCTAAGCATTAAAGCTAGAGAGGATATAAGTCCTATAGGATTTGCTTTGTCCATACCTATTATGCTTTCATCTGGATGATGCAATTGGTTAGGTGTAAATATCCCTTTTCCATTAGCATCTAACTCTGCTGAAGGTAACATACAAGCCGTCCCTGTTATTTGACTAAGTTCATCTGCTAATATATCTCCAAACATATTCGTAGTTACTATAACATCAAATTTTTCTGGGTTTAATATGACTTCCATAGCTGCCGTATCAACTAGATGATGTTTTAATTTAACCTTTGGATAATTCTTAGAAGTTTCATTTATAACTTCTTTCCACAGCATAGAACTTGCAAGCACATTTGATTTATCAATACTTGATACTAAATTTCTTCTCGTAGAAGCGGCACTAAAAGCCCTATTTGCTGATTTTTTTACTATTTCTTCATTATAATATTCTAAATCACTACCTTCTCTACCAAACTTTCCAATACCTAATTTTTTTTCTCCACAAATCACACTTCCTGCTAAATCTCTAACCACAAGTATATCTATACCTTTTGATATTATACTTTCTTTTAATGGTGAAAATCCTCTTAGATTTTGGTTTAAAGTTATTGGTCTTAAATTTGAAGTAACATTTAAAGCCTTTCTTATCTTTAAAATAGCTTTAACTGGTTTTTTATCAAGAGGTACATTGTTCCACTTACTTCCTCCTATATTTCCAATTAAGACTGCATCACTTTCTATACATGTATCTAACGTTTCTTTTGGCATAGGATATCCAAACTTATCAACTGCTTCTCCTGCACCATACAATTCATTTATTTTAAAATTATGTCCATAAAATTTTTCTATTTCTTTTAAGACTTTAACTGCTTCATTACTTATTTCAGGACCAATTCCATCTCCCTTTATTAAAGCTATACTATAATTCATAATGTCACTCCTTTATTATTTATCCAATATTGTACAATACAATTATAATTAATTTTTTTTATTAATTCCTATACACAATATATAATAAACTGGGTTTGATATAATGTAAAATATATAATTATATATTTTAACTATAGATAAAAGTATATAATACAAAGTCCTTACTCTATTAATACAGATGAATTTTATATTTTATATTTTACCTATAAAATATAAAATTCTTATAATAAAAAAATAAAATAGCCACCTTGCTCAGAGGTGGCTATTTTATTAAATAGGAATCACTATATATATTTTCTATGCACTAATTATTACTAACATTTATAAAAACCCATATTGATAACGGCTTTTTTTTAAATTTAATTAATATTAGTACATAGATAATTTACTAACTTTACTCAATATTAACTATATCTTTAATATTATTTTTTATTAATCTTGATAATCAAAGCATATTTGATGCTTTTTATTTTATCAAATTATGCTCCAAATACCTTAAGTAGTACACCTGCAGCTACTGCTGATCCTATAACTCCTGCCACATTTGGAGACATTGCGTGCATTAATAAGAAGTTTGAAGGATTTTCTTGTTGTCCAATTTTTTGAACAACTCTTGATGACATTGGTACTGCTGAAACCCCTGCTGCACCTATCATTGGATTTACTTTTCCTCCAGTTAATTTGCACATTAATTTACCACCTAGAACTCCTGAAGCAGTTCCTACAGAGAATGCTGCAAGTCCCATTGCTATTATTCCAAGAGTCTGTACACTTAATAGTGTTTCTGCATTAGTTGTAGCTCCAACTGTTAATCCTAGTAATATAGTTATTATATACATTAATGAACTTTGAGCTGTTTCAACTAGTTTTGGAACAAGTCCCGATTCTTTTATTAAGTTCCCGAACATTAGCATTCCCACAAGTGATGCAGATGTTGGAAGTAATCCTATAACAACTATCATAACTACTATTGGGAATATTATTTTTTCTTTTTGAGAAACCGGTCTAGTTTGTTCCATCTTTATTATTCTTTCTTCTTTAGTTGTAAGAGCTTTTATTATTGGTGGTTGGATAACTGGTACTAATGCCATATATGAATATGCTGCTAGAGCTATCGTACCTAATAAGTGTGGTGCTAGGGCACCTGTTGTTTGTATAGCAGTTGGTCCATCTGCACCACCTATTATACCTATAGATGCTGCTTCTGGTCCTGTAAATCCTAATGCTATTGCTCCTAGGAATGCAAAGAATACCCCAAACTGTGCAGCCCCTCCAAGTAACATTGTTTTAGGATTTGCAATCATTGGTCCAAAGTCCGTTCCTGCACCTATACATAAGAAAATTAATGGTGGATAAATTCCGAGCTTGACCCCTTGATATAGATAGTAGAATAACCCACCCTTTTCACTATCTGTTGCTGCTTTCATTAAATCTACACCTGGCATATTTGCAAGAAGCATACCAGTTGCTATTGGTATTAATAAATAAGGTTCATATCCCTTTGCTATGGCTAAGTATAAGAAAAAGCAAGCTAAGGCTATAACTATTATCTGTTTGATGTCCATTTGTGCGAATCCTGATTCCATTATGAAACCTAATATCATTTGACCCATGTCATTTACCTCCTTAAGCTGTTTTTACTTATGCCACTTGTAAAATTGTATCTCCAAGATTTACATTTTGTCCTTTTTCTACATGTATAGATGATACTCTACCATCAACTGGTGATACTATTTCATTTTCCATTTTCATTGCTTCTAGTACTGCTAATACATCACCTTTTTTAACTGTTTGTCCTTCTTTAACTAATATGTTGAACATACTTCCTTGTAATGGTGCTACTACTTCATGTCCTTCCCCTGCTGGTGTAGCTGGTGTAGCTTCTGGATTTGGTGTTGTAGCAGACATACTTGGTTGCATACCAGCTTTCACTTCTTCTATTTCTACTTCATAAACTTTTCCATTTAATTTAACGTTGTATGTTTTTATACTCATTTTTAATCTCCCTTTCATTCTTTGTATTTTAATTATTTTTAATAAAAATTATTTAACTCTTTTTATACTTCTAACATGGAAGTTAGTGTGTTGAGCTTGTTCTGCCGCAATTATAGATGTTACTATAGCCGCAACCACTTTTTCTTCTTCATCTTCTTCTACCACTTTATTTACAACCGGTTTATCTTTAGGTACTTCAGGTTTAAATATAAATCTAAAGGATTCTAATATAAGTGCTATTAAACCTAAAGTAACCAAAACAATAGCCATACTTGATAAAGTAATAGATATAGCTTCCATAAATGTCGTTTGCATATTAATCACCTATTCTCTACATAGTTACTTCTATGTGTGTTATTTTACTTTCTTCTGCTTTTTCTTCTACCGATGTAGCTTTATTATATTTATGTTCTAAATATTTAGGAGCTATTTGAGGGAATAAAGCATAAGCTAATACGTCCTCATCATTTTGAGCTAAGTGTTTTATTTCTTCTTTCATAGCTTCAAATTCAGAACCTATTAAATCAGCTGGTCTTACAGTTATTACTTCTTCGTCTCCGATTATTAATTTCTTAACTTCTGGATCTAAATCAGCTGGTGCTTGTCCATATAATCCTTTTACATAGTCTTTGATTTCTTTTGGAACCATTTTATATCTTTGTCCTGTTAAAACATTGAATAATGCTTGTGTTCCAACCATTTGACTAAGTGGTGTAACTAGTGGAGGATATCCCAAGTCTTTTCTAACTCTTGGTACTTCATTTAATACTTCTTCGTATTTGCTTTCTGCACCTTGTTGTTTCATTTGAGATAATAAGTTAGATAACATTCCTCCTGGAACTTGATATTTTAAAGTTTGAGGATCTGTTAATAATACTTTAGGATTTAATATTCCTTCTTCCATGTATTTATCTCTTATTGGTTTGAAGTATTCAGCTACTTCTAAAAGAGCATCCATATCTAATTGTGGATTTCTATCCATTTCAGATAAAGTCACCGCCATTGATTCAGTTGGTGGTTGAGAAGTTCCACCACTAAGTGGTGATATTGCAGTATCTATTATATCTACTCCAGCTTCAACAGCTTTCATATACGTCATTTCTGCTATTCCACCAGTACAGTGAGTATGTAGCTCTATTGGTAATTCAGTTGCTGCTTTAACTTTTTTAACTAAGTCATATGCATTGTATGGAGTAAGTACCCCTGCCATATCTTTTATACATATAGAATCCGCACCCATTTTTTCAAGAGTTTTAATTAATTCTATATAGTACTCAGTAGTATGCACTGGACTTGTTGTATAAGATATTGCAGCTTGGCAATGTCCATTGTATTTCTTTATTGCTTTCATAGATTCTTCTAAGTTTCTAACATCATTTAACGCATCGAAAACTCTTATTATATCTATACCATTTTTGATAGATAGTTCTATGAATCTTTCTACAGTATCATCTCCATAATGTCTGTATCCTAATAAATTTTGACCTCTAAGTAACATTTGTAATTTAGTGTTTTTTACATGTTTTCTTATAAGTCTAAGTCTTTCCCAAGGGTCTTCATTTAAGAATCTTATACATGAATCAAATGTAGCTCCTCCCCATACTTCCAATGAGTAATAACCTACTTTATCCATAGTTTCTAAAATAGGAATTATTTCATCAGTTTTCAGTCTAGTCGCCATTAAGGATTGATGTCCATCTCTTAATGCCGTTTCAGTTATTTTTAACTTACTCATCTTATCCTCACTCTCCTATCAATATTATTGTAATAACATTTTCACAAGCATATTGTGTTCATGTCCTTTTTGTCTTTTATATATTTTCAATTATATATATTAATTCGTTCAATACCAAGTTTTTTTAGTGTTTTTCTTAATTCACCTTAAAAATCATAGATATTTTATGCTTATAATAAATTAAAATTTGTATTTTGCATAAATAAGTTTTCTTTTTACACTTCTATAATAAATAAATTTCATCATATTGTAAAATATATAATTTTATATACTTGTTATACAAAAAAAGCTATATCATTCAACCTATTCATACCCATTTATTATAGTTTTTAGCTTACCTGTCTCTGGACACATAATCAGCCCATGTATAAATACATTTTTAGGTACTAAGGGGTGTTTTTTTATTGCATTTACGCTATCATATATGGATTCATCTATGGAATTAAAACCATGAAGCCATTGCTTTATATTTATATCTGAATTATATAATGTATCTATAACATCTTGAGAAATTCCTCTACTTATTATTTTTTCCATAATATCTTCAGTATCCAAATTACACATACCACATTTATGGTGACCAACTACTAATACTTCTTCTACTTCAAATTCATATATGGCAACTATGATACTTCTCATAATACTTCCAAAGGCATGCATTACTGTGGCCCCTGCATTTTTTATTATTTTTGCATCGCCATTTTTAACATTCAAAGCTTTAGGCAACAAATCAGTTAATCTAGCATCCATGCAAGATAAAATTAATATTTTTTTATTTGGATGCTTTGATGTTATATATTCTTCATATTCTTTATTTTCTACAAACTTATTATTAAAATCTAATATATCCTCTAATTTACTCATTTTCTACTCCTTTATAAGTAAAATAAAGACCTAAAAAGCATATACTTATAAGACTACTTTTTAGGTCTTTATTTTTATTTTAGTTTTTTAATTTATTTGTAATAAACATTTCCATCCATGATTATTCTAGATGTTCTATATCCATATACCCATGGCACATCTATATTACCACTTTCATCCACATGACATTCTACTCCATTTTGCATTAATCCACCTGGATGGGCTATGTTTATACTTTCTGGATTAAATCCTTTTCTTACAACTTGATTTACTATTGTACCTTCAATATTTGCTGCTGTTGCTGTACATAATGCTCCTGTCAAAGCATATGTTTTATGTGTAAGCTGCATAGACATCATTCTACCTAATATATCTATATCTTTTTCTTCTATAACTTCACCTTTTACATTTGTATATGTTGATGGTTCTGCTACTATAGTTAATTTAGGTACACCTGGAGATTTTTCAGCTGATTCTTTATAATTATCTATAAATCCAAGTTTAACAGCGCCTATACCTCTTATAGTTTCTAATAATTCTAACATTTCTTTATTTGAATCTATTTCATCTGGTAATTCTTTTCCAGTAAGTCCCACATCACTAGCTCTTACAAATATAAGAGGATTTGATGAATCTACTAAAGATACTTCTACTGGTCTGTATCCTGGCACATCTATAACATCTACAACATTTCCTGTCGGTAATAATTTACCTGTCATAGCTCCTGCTGGATCTTTGAAAGCAAGTTTTATTACTGATGCAGTACCCGGAACACCTGCTATTGAAAAATCACCATCATACTCTATCTCTCCATTAGGAGTTTGCACATGAGAGTATATGATTTTTTTAGTGTTTGTATTATATATTCTTACAACAGTTTCAGGAGAAGTTATTTCAACTAATCCTTGCTCTATGGCATAAGGACCAACTGCTGAAGATATGTTACCGCAGTTTCCTTTGTAAGATACTATAGGCTTATCTATAGATACTTGTGCAAATGTATAGTTTACATCCCATTTAGGATTATCAGATTTAGATATTATAGCAACTTTACTAGTAGTTGACGTTGCTCCTCCTAACCCATCTATTTGACGAATGTCAGGGCTTCCCATAACTGATAAAAGTATATCCTCCCACTTTTCTTTATCTTGTGGTAAGCTTTCTTCATTTATAAATACACCTTTACTTGTTCCACCTCTAAATATGTTACATTGTAATTTATTCATATTTATTATCTCCTCTTGAATAAGCTTTTTACTTTTGGTTGGAATAGAAGTTTATTAAACTACCATCTAATATAACTTGTCTTTCTTCTTCAGTTACATCATTAAGTCTTAATTCTATTTCTTTGTTTTTGTTTTCACCTATAACTTTAGCTATTATAGTTTTTTCACCGTTTATGAATTTAGTTTTCATTTCTGGTATATATATATAATCATTTCTATCTAATTCGTTTATAATATTTTCATGAGCAGTAAATGGTATTATACCCCAGTTTACTAAGTTAGAACGATATCTCTTAGTAGCATATTCTACAGTTATATTTGCAAGTCCGCCAAGAACTCTTTGACATGATGCAGCTTGCTCTCTTGCTGAACCATCTCCTGGTTTAACTGCATATACAACACTACCAAATCCAGTATTTCTTAAGAATTCTTCCACTGAACATTCTGAGTTTATTTTCGATGCCAATTTTTTTAAATATTCCGAAATTTCAGTCTTTTCACCTTTTACAAATGCTCTTCTTTCATCTTCTAGAGCTTGCATTGCTTTAGCTGTAGGTACATATTCTGGATCTCTTCTAGAAAGTGTATAATCAGACATTCTTCTAGGGTTTGATCTATATGTTGCTGCATCTCCTGATGGTATTAATTCATCAGTAGTTGTAACTGGATCACCTATTACTGAAGCAACATTTAATAATATATCTTCTTGTAAAGCTATCATTTCTGGCCATTCAGTTATATTTGGCCCCATTTTTAATTCTTGACTTTCATCACCTTTATTGAATCCTTCAAATACTCTTTTATATGGTGATTTATCAAATTCATATTTAACTTCAACTTCATCGTATTCTATATCAGTTGCTGCAGTTAGTATACCACCGTTTAATGCAGTTGCTGCAATACTTCTTGCATCCATTAGTGCAACGGAAGTTAACTGTCCTTCACCTGGTTTTGAACCTTCTCTATTCGGGAAGTTTCTAGTTGTATGTCTTATTGATAATGATCCGTGAGCTGGAACATCTCCTGCACCGAAACATGGTCCACAGAATGCAGTTTTTATTAAAGCACCAGCTTGAGTAAGCGTTCTAGCACTTCCATCTTCTAACATTTGAGAATATATTGGTGTACTTGCTGGATATATGCTTAAAGAGAAATAATCATCTGTTAATTCTTTTCCTGCTAATACTCTAGCTGCTGCTTGTATATTTTCATAAGTACCACCTGAGCAACCAGCTATTTCAGCTTGATCTACTTTAAGTTTTCCATCAACTATTTTACTTCTTAAGTCTAGTTTTAAGTTTGGATTACTTATTTGTTTTTGTGCTTCTATTTCAGTCTTTTCTAATATTTCTTCTAAGTTTTCCTGTAATTCTTTTATTGTATATGCATTACTTGGATGGAAAGGTAGAGCTATCATAGACTCTATTTTATCTAAATCTACTTTTACAAGTCCATCGTACATTGCAACTTTGCCTGGCTTTAACTCTTTGTAAGCTTCTGGTCTTTTGTGTATTTCAAAATATTCTTTAACTTTTTCATCAGTAGTCCATATAGAAGTTAAACAAGTAGTTTCAGTTGTCATAACGTCTATACCATTTCTGAAATCTATAGAAAGATTTTTAACTCCTGGTCCTACGAACTCCATAACTTTATTTTTAACAAATCCGTTTGCAAATACTTCTCTTATTATGGCTAATGCCACGTCTTGAGGTCCTATTCCTCTTCTTACCTTACCATCTAAATAAATAGCTATTACACCTGGATAATCCATATCGTAAGTGTTTTCAAGAAGTTGCTTAACTATCTCTCCTCCACCTTCTCCTATACCCATAGTTCCAAGTGCTCCATAACGAGTATGACTATCAGTTCCTAATATCATATGCCCACATGTTGCATATTCTTCTCTCATGTATTGGTGTATTACTGCTTGATGTGGAGGTACAAATATTCCACCGTATTTTTTAGCAGCAGTTAAACCAAATATATGGTCATCATCATTTAATGTTCCACCTACTGCACATAAAGAGTTATGACAGTTAGTTAATACATAAGGTACTGGGAATTTTTCAAGCCCACTTGCTTTCGCTGTTTGTATAACACCCACATACGTAAGGTCATGAGAAGTAAGAGAATCAAATTTTAATTTTAATTTATTTCTATCTTCTGATTTATTATGCGATGCAAATATACTTGCAGCCATAGTGTTATCTTCTGCACCTTGAATTGATATTTCAGGTTCTTGACCTATCTCTTTTAATTTATAATTTAATGTAGCTAAAGATCCATCTTCCACTATAATTTCATTGTTATAAAGTAATACTTTACCTTGTTTTAATGTAACCATTTTTCTTCCTCCAAAATTATCCATAAACTAGCTTTAAAACTAGTATTTTTTATGCAATTAACCTATTATTCCATATATTCCTATGAAAGATAAGAACACATTAAATAGTATAGAGCCTAATGCTATCATAAGTAATTGTCCGAATAATTTATTTTGTTCTTCTTCTCCTGCTCCACTGGCAGACATATATGCTGCAAGTATTAATCCACCACCTGTTGATGCTGGTGAAAATGCTGCTGCAAATGATGAAGATATTATTATACTTGTAAGTTCAACGAAACTAAATGCTCCTCCAAAGGATTGCATTATAGATGGTACTGTTGGTATAAGCGTCGGCATAACCACACCTGTTGTTGAACTGAATAATGATAATAAACCAGCAGTTCCAGCAAGTATTGGTCTCGCAGTTTTTTCTCCCATTATTGATAAAAGTCCGTCTGATAATAATGCTATCCCTCCAACTTGATCAACTATATTCATAAGTACTCCAACACCACAAATTAATATAAGTGTTCCCCATGGCACTGTTGATAAAGCTTTCTTTTGTTCTCCAACTTTTAATATCATTAATATTGAAGCTACTAAGAATGATGCAAGACCTACATTTTGGTCAAATCCTGCAACCAGAATTACCATAACTATCATTCCTATTAAAGTAATTATTTGATTTTTATTGAATTTTGCTATATCTTCTTTTTTAAGATAAATTTCAGGTTTCATCTTGTCTAATCTGTACATTATACAAAATGCCACACCTAATATAAGTCCCCACAACATTACATTTAACATTAATGGTATTTCAAAACCAAACATTTCTACTTTTGCACCTAAATCACTGGCAATTATTCCTGCTGGCGTTAATGGTGTTATTGCAAAAGCATTAGCTGCTAACTTTGCTAATAAGGCATAAAGAATTGGATTTTGTTTCATACCTACTGCTATTGTTACAGCAACAACTGTCATTAAAGATCCTATCGGAATATTTCCTGGACCTATAGCCGATAATATTCCTGATACGAAGAATATTATTATTGGTACAAGATAAGACTTTTTCCCTACCATAGCCACAGCTTTATTCGCTAGAAGCTCTAGGGTACCATTAACTTGTGCTATACTAAATAAAAATGTAACTCCCACTAATGTGGCAAATAATTGTGCATCAAAACCTGCTAATATTTCTTTTGACGTCATATTACATATAGTTCCTAATACTAAAGAAAAACCTATAGCTAATACTCCTATATTTACTTTTTTCCAAAAACCAAATGCAACTACAACTACTAACGTTGCTAATGCTAAAATTGCTAAATTTGAATTCATTTTTAACCCTCCATTTTTTAATTTAAATTGATAATTTTAATTTTCTTGATAACATTTTCCTGAATTCACCTTGTCTTATCTCTTGTTTTATTGTATTATATTGTTGAAAAAGAGTCTAATACATAAAAAGAATATTTTTTATGCCTTTAGGCTATAGTTCATATTTAATGTGAAAGTGGAGGGTCTATATTGTTAGATTTTAAGGAGTTAGAGTACGTTGTCTCTGTGGCAAAGCACAAGAATATTACTAAAGCATCGCAAGAGTTATACATTTCTCAACCATCATTAAGTAAGTATATAAAAAAGTTGGAGGATACATTAGGTACACCCCTTTTCAACAGAATAGGGCATACGTTTACTCTTACTTATGCAGGAGAAAGATATTTGGAAAATGCGCAAGATATTTTAAGAATAAGAAATAAAATTAATGCAGAAATAAGCGATATATGTAAAAATAATAAGGGTAGATTAAATATAGCTGTTCCTTCTACTAGAGGTGGGTATATGATTCCAGAAACATTACCTATTTTCATGGAGAAATATCCTCATGTAGAGATAAATTTAATAGAAGGTCCATCGGCAAATGCTGAAACTGCTTTAATTAATGGTGATGCTGACTTAGCTGTTTTTAATTATCCTGTCATACATCCTGATTTGGAGTATGAAATTTTAGGTACCGAAGAATTAACATTGGCTGTTAGCAAAGATAATCCTTTGTCAAAATGCGGAGTAAAAAAAAAGGACTGTAAATATGATTGGATTGATATAAATTTATTTAAAGACGAAAATTTTATTTTACATTTTCCCTATCAACGCACAGGTCAAATAGCCGATAAAATTTTTCAAAAAGCTGGTTTCAACCCCAAGATTGCATTGAGAACTAGAAGTATTGAATGTGCTGTCAGGCTAACATCTTCTAATTTCGGTGTGTGTTTCGTATCCGAAAATCATTTGAAACATATGCACTTAATTAATCCACCTAAATATTTTTCTATAGGTACTCCTAGCACTAGTTTTCAATTAGTAGTTGCACATAGAAAAGGTATCTACTTAACAAAATACATGTTAGATTATATAGAAATATTAAAGGATTATTTTAAATAATTTATAAATTTTCTATTTTGAGGACAATATAATCATTTGAAAGGAGAAAATTATGAAAAATTGGATGAATGAATTTGTATATAATACTGATCTATCACAAAATAGACCTATAAAAGATGTAGTTTATGAAAGTATAAGAAAAACATTAATTGAAAATAAAGTTCCTGTTGGAGAACGATTCATAGAAAAAGAATATTCAGATAGACTTAATATAAGTAGAACTCCTGTTAGAGAATCACTTAAACAACTAGAAGCAGAAGGTTTAGTAAAATATATTCCTAGGTTAGGTGTTGTTGTTAATAGAATTACAAAAGAAGATGTTATTGAAATTTATAAAATAAGAAGTTCTCTAGAATTATTAGTGGCAACAGAGGCAATGAAACATATTACTCAATCAGATGTAGACAGAATTAAAAAATTATTAGAGGAAACAGAAAGAGCTAATTTAGATGGTGATATTAAACTAGTCGTTAAATTATTTGGTGAGTTTAATTCTAATCTTTATGATTTAAGCAAAATGAAAATATTGCCTAATATGATATCTAATTTGAACAACTACCTTCATAGATTTAGAGTTATATCTATAGAAGATCATATTAGAAGAGAAAAAGCAATAAAAGAACACGAGCAAATTTTGCAATCTATAGTTAATCGTGATATAGATTTAGCTGAAATGATTATAAAAAAACATTTATATGATTCATTAGATGTTGTTTTACAAGAAATTGATAAATAATTTTCAATTAAAAAATCCCCTTATATATTTTTATTATAAGGAGTAATGTAAAATAATTTATGCTTATGATTAAATAAATCCTATACAAGTGAACTTTGTAGATTTGGTTCACTGTATAGGATTTATTTTTATATTATATAGTAACTATACCAAATAGTATTCCACATACTAACATTATTAAACTTATTGCAAATAACCATCCGAAACTGAATTTCATATGATCTTTTAATTCTATATCTGCAAGTCCTGTTGCTAAGAATGTAGCTGGTACCAATGGACTTATTAACAAGGCAACATTTTTACCTAATATCATAGCTAATGCAACGTTCATTCCTGTTATACCATATGTTTTTGCAACTCCTATAACTAATGGTAGTAATCCATAGAAGTAAGCATCTGTTCCTAAGAACATTCCTATTGGTAAAGCAAGTACTCCCATTATTATATGGATAAATGGTGCTAAGAACCCTGGTATTAAACTTAATAATGTATTAGCCATGGCATCTAACATTCCACTTTCTCCAAGTACACCTACAAATACACCTGATGCTAACATTGTAGCTGATATTAACAAAGCTGATGGTGCATGAGCTTTTATACGAGCTTCTTGATCTTTTTTAGATGGATAGTTGATTATTATTGATACCCCCAAAGCAACCATAAATACTATGTATGCTGGAATAATATCTACAGCTAATGTGCCTATTACTAAAGCAGTCATTAATATATTAACTATAGCAAGTTTAGGTCTTTTTAATGCTAATACTGCTGCTTGTTTTTCATCAACTACTTCAACTTCACTAACTACTGCAGAAGATCCTACAGTGTATTCAACTCCTACTGAATCAAACTTATCATTTGTAGTATTAGTAATACCTGCTCCGCGTTTCTTTTCTATATTACCAAGTATTACTGCTAAACCTATTGTTGTGATTACTCCCACACCTTGTATTGGTATTAAGGTTTTCCATAACTCATTAGCTTCTATTCCAAGTACAACTGCAGCTCTAGCTGTTGGTCCTCCCCAAGGTAATAAATTCATTACACCCATCGCTGCTCCTACTATTAATAATAGTACTTGAGGTCTTATATTTAACTTTTTGTATAAAGGTAACATTGCTGGTATTGTAACTAACACTGTTGTAGCAGTTGCTCCATCTAAGTGACCTATTATACCGATTATTGCAGTTACAACTGTTATTGCAACCACACTATTTCCCGCTTTTGCAACTAATTTATCAATTAGTACATCAAACATCCCTGCATCATTCATTACTCCAAAGTAAATTATTGAGAAAATAAATAGTACTGCATTAGACGTTGTTTTTTCTAAACCTGCTGCTGCAAACTCTCCTATTTGTATTGGTGAAAATCCTGCACATACACCAGCCACCACTGGTAAAACTATAAATAGAATAATTGGACTTGATTTACCTTTCAGTAGTAAATAAATCATTGAAAAAAGCATTAAGTAACCTATAAATGATAACATCTTTTCCTCCCACGAATATAATTTTTGTACTCATTTTATACAGTTATTTTTAAGTTATAGATAGTGTAAAATATTATTTCTAAAGTAGTCACAAGACAATAACGTTTTCAAACCTATTTGATTTGTTAAACAACATTCTATTTCCTAGCTCTTCCTTATGAAAACACTTTACTTCTTAACTTATCTTTATATTATAATATCTATCAAATATAGACAAATACTTAATTCATTATAGCTCCTATTGTAAAAATTTATATCACTTTTTTTATTTATATCAAACTTTTGAATATAAATTCTCTGATCAATATTTAATAAATTCCATCTAAATATTAATATAAAAACATGAAAAGGAAGTATTTTACCACGCAAAACTCATGGTAAAATACTTCCTTTATTAATATCTATTTTATTTTATTTCTATTAAAGTTTATTAAACATCCATCTTTAACTATTTTTCTTTCATCTGGAGTCATGTCAGCTACATAAAGATTAAATTCTTTAACTTCCTTACCTATTACATATGCAGGTATTTTTGTCATATCTCCATCTAATAAATTTTTAATATTTGGTACATAGATATAATCATCCACTTCAAATTCTGGCGCCTCATCTAATAAGAATGGTATCATACCCCAGTTCATTAGGTTTGATCTATAACGCTTAGTAGCATATTCTTTAGCTATATTTGCTATACCACCTAATACTCTTTGGCAAGAAGCAGCTTGCTCTCTAGCAGAACCATCTCCTGGTTTAACTGCATAAACAACACTTCCAAGTCCTGTTTCTAAAGGATTTATATTTTCATTGTTATCTATTGTTCTTATTTTATTAAATACTTCCACTAAATCAGTATCTACAGTTGTTGGGTCTACACCTTCAACTCTAGCTTTTTCTAATTTGTTAATTATTTTAGCTCTTCCCACATATTCTGGATCTCTTCTTGATAAAGTAAACTCAGCAAGTCCTAAAGGATTTGAACGATAAGAAGATGTTTCTCCTGATGGTATTAATTCATCAGTTGTAGTTACTGGATCTTCTATTAAAGATGATACTTTCATTAATATATTTTCAGTTAATGGGCTCATTTCTGGCCAATCTTTTATATTTGGTCCATATTTTAGCTCATTTTCTTGGAATATTTTATATCCATTATAAACTCTACTTCCATATGAAGTTGGGTCAAAGTTTATTTCTTGCTCTCTATATTCAACATCTAAATCAGTTGCTGCAGTTAACATTCCCCCATTTGCTGCAGTAGCTGCTATACTTCTAGCATCCATTAAAGCAACTGAAGATATTTGTCCATTTCCTGGTTTTGAACCTTCTCTATTAGGGAAGTTTCTAGTTGTATGTCTTATACTTAACATACCATTTGCTGGAGTATCTCCTGCTCCGAAGCAAGGTCCACAGAATGCTGTTCTAATAGTTGCACCTGCTGCCATAAAGTCTGATATTACACCATTTCCAACAAGTTCCATCATTACTGGTTGAGATGATGGGTATACTGATAGAGAGAACTCATCATTTCCACAGCTGTGTCCTTTGATGATTGATGCAGCATCCATTATACTACTATAAGTACCACCAGCACATCCAGCTATTATACCTTGTTCTACTCTTAATTTTCCGTCAACTATTTTATCTCTTAAGTTGAATTCTATATTAGGGTTATCTATTATTTTAGATCCTTCTTCTTCTGTATATTTTAATATTTCTTCTAAATTTTTATTTAAAGTTTCTATTTCATAAACATTACTCGGGTGGAATGGTAAAGCTATCATCGGTTTTATTTCACTTAAATCAACATGGACCATACCATCGTAGTAAGTTACTTTAGCAGGATTTAACTCTTTGTAATCTTCGGGTCTATTGTGAGCAGTTAAGTATGCTTTAGTATCTTCATCAGTTCTCCAAATAGAAGTTAAACAAGTAGTCTCAGTTGTCATAACATCTATACCATTTCTGTAATCTGTAGAAAGATTTGATATACCAGGTCCTACGAATTCCATTACTTTATTTTTAACATATCCACATTCGAATACTTTTCCTATTATAGCTAAAGCTATATCTTGAGGTCCAACACCTGGTTGAGGTTTTCCTGTTAAGTAAATACCAACTACTTCTGGATAATCTACATCATATGTATCGCAAAGAAGTTGTTTAACTAACTCTCCTCCACCTTCTCCTATAGCCATAGTTCCTAGTGCTCCATAGCGAGTATGACTGTCAGATCCTAAAATCATTTTCCCACAACCTGCCATCATTTCTCTCATATATTGATGAATAACTGCTATATGTGGTGGCACATATATTCCACCATATTTTTTAGCTGCAGATAATCCAAACATATGATCATCTTCATTTATTGTTCCACCAACTGCACATAAAGTATTGTGACAGTTAGTTAATACATAAGGTATTGGGAATTTTTCAAGTCCACTTGCCTTAGCAGTTTGTATTATACCTACATAAGTTATATCATGCGATGCCATAGCATCGAATTTTATTTTAAGTTTACTCATATCATCAGAAGTATTATGTGCTTCTAATACTGAATAAGCGATTGTTCCTTTTTTTGCTTCCTCTATAGTTGCTACGCTTTCCTCCATTTGTGAAAGTTTTTCATATTCAGTAGCTGGTACTATTTTTTCACCATCTACTAGATATACTCCACCATCATATAATTTTACACTATTGTAATCAAATAATTTAGACATTATACATCCCTCCACTACATCTTTTATTTTATATAACCTTGTTCCTTATTAACTCTATTTTACAATTTCCCATTGATATAGACAAATACTTGTTACTTAATAGTATCTATAGTTAAAACCTATAGGTGCTTCCATAATTTCAAAATTAGTATAATCTGTCTTCGTATTTTGATTATGTAATATTTTCCACATATAGCATAATATTTAAAACCTTATGAAATCTATAGCCTTTTATTATAGCTTATGATATCATATTGGCTATATTAGAATTTGGAGGAGAAATTATGACATCTAAAGAATTACTTTATGTAAAAACTGTAGCCGAGGAGAAAAGCATTTCCAAAGCATCTAGAAAATTATACATATCGCAACCATCTTTAAGTCAGGCAATACAACGTATAGAAGAATCACTGGGGACCATGCTTTTTAAACGTACAAACACAGGTTTAATTTTAACCTTAGCTGGGGAAAAATATTATAAAATGGCTAATCAAATTTTAAAAATATATGATTATTACAAAGCTGAAATTAATGATATAAATGATATGAAAACTGGAAGAATAAATATTGGTATTACCATGCACTTATCTGTTTATGTGCTTCCTATGATACTTCCTAAATTTAAAGAACTCTGTCCATTTATAGATATCTATGTTACAGAAAATAACTCTACTGAACTGGAAAAATTACTACTTTCTGGTGAAATCGATTTCGCTATTATGCATGAACCTAAATGCAAGAAAAACAATTCTATAAGTTATGAATCATTACTTACAGACCCCTTCTTATTGGCAGTTAGTAAAGATCATCCTTTATGTGAAAATTATAATTTAAATGAAGATGGTAATTATCCATCTATAGATTTGAGTCTTTTTAAAGATGAGCCTTTTGTAATGGTTAATAAACAGCAAAGAATAAGACATATATCAGATAATATTTTAAGTCTTGCTAATATAACACCTAATATTGCTTTAACTGTTAAAAATTATGAGGCTGCTAAAAGATTGGCCACTGAAGGTATAGGAGTTACTTTTATTCCACTTCAATACTCTAAAATATCATCAAATGATTATTGTCCTGCGTATTTTATGATAGATGATAAATATGAGGCTAATTGGATTATGTGCATTGCAACCATAGAAAATTCTTTTTTATCAAAAGCAGATAAATTATTAATGGATATTGTCAGAGAAAAATTTAAATCTAGTGAAATATAAAATACTTACAATTAAAAAATATACTTCAATATTAAATTGAAGTATATTCATAAGGTAATTCTATTTAGTTTAAGATATGGATTATTTATTAATAAATCCATATCTTAATTTAAATTAATTTTTAATACTCCGGAAGTAATTACCCTTATAACTGCCGGTAATACGATTAAAACTGTTGTCAGTCTTATTAAATGAAGTAAAGCTACTATGTGTGTTTGCGCTCCAAAAGATTCAGACATTATAGTCATATCTGTAAGGCCTCCCGGTGCCGCACTAAATAAAGCTGTTGGTAAATCTATTCCCGTTGTCTTATGTATGATATATCCTAAAATTATACTTAAAGTAGTTAATCCTATAACTAAAATTATTGATGGTATGATAATTTTCTTTAATCCCAACACAGAGTCCATTGTGAAATTTAATCCCACTGTACATCCTATAACAATTTGTGCTATTAATTTAAAATTCGTAGGCATATGTGCGCCATTTGTAAGTACATTATATCCTCCTACAAATACCATGGAGCCTATCATTGCTCCTGCTGGTATTTTTAATTTAATCCCTAAAAATCCCCCAACTAATCCCATTATTAATGTTAATACTATTTTCTGCATTTTATACCTTCCTTTCCTTATTATTCATCTGTTCTTACAATCTACTTTATTCATATTAAAATAATTTGACAAAAAATCAATCTAATTAATTTAAAATATAAAAAAAGGAGTTATCACATAATTTTATTTTATTGTTCATGTGATAACTCCCTTTATTTTTACAATATATATAAATAAAAATATTTATACTAAAGTCATATTTAGATGGAATATAACTACATTTTATATTCTAAATAAGGTAAAACATTATTGTTAAATATAAAGTTATATTAAAAACACTTAAAAGTATATTTTCTTAACATCTATTAATAATATGCTAATTGCAAGCAAATCTGCACATCCTCCAGGACTTATATGTTCCTTAATATATAAATCTTCAAGCTCATGACATCTTTGCTTACCTTCTAATGTAAATACACCACCCATATTTAATATTTCTTTGGCATCTGATTGCACTTTTCTAAGTGTATTTATATCATGTCTATAAACCACAGTACTATCTTCTACCCTTGCCATTAATTCTATTAAAATCTGCATATATAAATCATTTTCTTTTAGACAAGAATCCTCATATTTATCTATTATATATTCAAATAATACAGATAAACCATCTTGAACTTGTCCTCTTATTCCTGTAAATCCATGATCAAGATATAACTTTTCTCCATGAGTTAATTTATCTTTCTTATGAAGATCTTTAAAATCATTAAGAATATTTTTTACCATGGATTTTATTATTTCTTGTATTCCAGAGAATTCTTTATTCTCGTATAAAGCTTTCCCTATGGCTGCCATAGATATTCCCATCAAGAAAATCATCCCTTTATGAGTATTAATATTATTGGTTGCTTCATACATCTTCTCTTCACATTCTTTTCCAATATCTCTTATAGCATCAAAAATACACTCTAGTGAATAGTAAGAATAGCCCACTTTAAACATTTCCTTCAAAAAAGGAGTTATTGCCATGGCACTATGCAAAAAAGTATAGTAATCCATATCCTCATGGGAACCTGAGCTTACAGGAGACACTAATCCAAAAGAGGGAAATGTGGATACTTCACTTATCATAGCTTTAAGAGATAGTTGAGATACTTCATAAGCTAATTTTTCATTTTTTTTTTCTAGTTCTTTATATTTTTTAAAAATATCTTCAAAATATGATTTTATATGTTCTATACTGTGATTTTGGGCTCTTGAGCATATTTTTGCATCCATATCACATATAAAGCATTTTCTAGGCTTTTTATATAAATCTTTTCTGGATATTCCTATTACTTTTTCATTTTTCATAGTATAAACATCAATATCTAAACATCTACCTAAAATATGCTCTTCTTCTATATTTATCATTTCTTTTTTTACATTTACAAAATCTAAATCAAATAAAAAATGACCTATTATTCCTTCTTTATTTTTATATTTATGTTTAAAAACTATATATTTATTATAATAAGTTAATATGTCATTATAAATTGTATTAACTATGTCATCAGTTATATAGTTTGATTTTTCTATTCCAGGATAATTTATTCTTATTGTCACTAAAGTTTTATTATTATTTTCTTTTAATAATTTTTCTTGGTAATCTACTCTTTTATCTCTATCAAATAAAAATTCTGTTATTAAATCCATATTGTTTTAGGCAAAATTAAAACTATTCTTATAGTTCATTTATCACCAATTCACCTTCCTTACTACGTAAAAAATCAAAACTTGGTTTTGGTAGTAAATTTTTCACTTTTTCTATTTGTCCTTCTTTTAACAGTTTTCTAACTCTTGATGCACTTATAGCATCATTTTCTACTTCTTTTCTTTCTATCAGATTAACTTGAACATTGTACTTAGGTAATATTTCTTCCATAGACTCATTATAAGTATTTGTAACTTCACAATGTGGTTCTGTTCCCACATATCTTTTTACTATATTAAATTTAGGTACAAAATATTTACCAAATACATTACAATCCAATTTTGTATATTCTTTTAATGTATCATCATTTTTCTTTAAGAAATAATTTGGGAAAGTTGCTGATGATATAACATACTCTCCTGCTGGTATTACAGTTACATTTTTTAAGTCTTTAGTTCCTTCTTTTATAAGCTTATATCTAGTTTGAAAAGGAAATGCAGATTTATCTTCTTCTACTACAAATATTATTACATTATCATTTTCTTTTGCCGCTTTTTCCACTATATATCTGTGACCTAGTGTAAATGGATTACAATTCATAACTAATGCAGCATATTCTTTATTATCACCTATATTATATTCTTTCTTTAACTTATCTAAACTAGAATTTATATCTTTATTTCCACTTTCCAATAAACTTACTTTATCTGTTGTAAATATATTTTTATATCCTAATCCTTCAAATAAAAATTGATTTTCTGGTTTTGTAAAAATAAAACTATGATATCTTCTTTCTAAAAATAATTTTTCTGTTACTTTTGATATTAAGTTATTTGATAATCCTAATCCTTGATATTTTTCATTTATAGCAAAACATTTTAATATATTTTCTTTTTTAGAACATGTTGCTATAACTTCTTCATTTTCTCTTATTACTACAGTGTAGTCAACATCTTCATATTTTAAATTAAACTTTGCTAAAAATTCTCTTACTTCTTTAGTTTCATATTTTGATTTTAAATTTATACTTTCTACATTATAATACATGCTCTACACCGTCCTTATTTTTATACTCAAAATATTCTATTTATAAATACAAAAGCCAATAATGTTACTATTAAAAGTACATACATCATAAATTAAGCCAAAAAGGTATTGTAAATCACAATACCTTTTTATATCTTAAAATGTTTTCTTATATATTTACAGTTTCTATTTAACTTTTCTTATTGTATCTATAATACTTCCATCTCTATATTCAACTACTGCTACTACTTCATCAGTAAACTCTATGTCTTTTGGAGTTCCAACAAGTCTTGTAGCCATAGCTCTTGCTTCTTCCATTGTTAACATTTGGATTCTAGCTTTAGAGAATTTTTCTATTAAGTCTGTTCTAGTTGGATTTACTATTACTCCGTAATCAGTAACAACTACATCAACAGTACTTCCTGGAGTTACAACAGTAGTTACCTTATCTATTATTGTAGATAATCTCCCCCTTGTAAGTGGTGCAGTAAGTATAGACATTTTAGCCATTGCAGCTGTATCACTATGTCCACCAGATGCTGCTCTTATTACACCATCAGAACCAGATATAACGTTAACGTTGAAATCTGTATCTATTTCTAAAGCTGATAATATAACGAAATCTAATTTATTAACTGCTGCACTTTTGTTTCCTATTGAAGCATAGAAATCTGCACTTACTTCAACGTGTTTTTCATTTCTTCCACAAGATTCTGCTGCAGTTAAATCAAAACTTTGTGTATCGAATAATTGATCAACTAATCCTGATTCTAATAAATCAACCATTGGTGCAGTTATTCCTCCAAGAGCATAACTTAATTTTATATCTCTTTTTAATATTTCCTCTTTAACAAATCTTGTAACTGCTAAAGATGCTCCACCAGAACCAGTTTGCATTGAGAATCCATCTACAAATAACCCAGATGCTTTCATAACTTCAACTACTCTTTTAGCCATTAATAACTCTTTTGGATTGTTTGTGAATCTAGTAGCACCAGACATTATTCCTGAAGAATCACCTACTTCATCAACTACACAAACATAGTCAACTTGTGTTTGAGGTATACTTTGTGGAAAGTTTGGATATGGAACTAATGTATCAGTTACAACTACAACTTTTTTAGCATGTTCAGCATCAACTTTAGCATATCCCATAGCTCCACATATAGATTTTCCCTTTACTCCATTTGCATTCCCCATACAGTCAGCTGATGATGCTGCTAAGAACGCTACGTCTATTTTTACATCTCCTGAAGATATGGCTCTTGCTCTACCTCCGTGAGAACGTATGACAGCTGGATATTCAAGTATTCCTTCAGAAACAGCTTGAGCTAATTTCCCTCTAAGCCCTGAAGTTTCTATTCTATTTACTACACCATTTTCTATGTGGGCAACTAAACCATTATGAGCACTTGTTAATGATGAAGCTGCTATTCTTAGGTTTTTTATTCCCTGTTCAGCTAATATATCGACAACTTGCATTAAAAGTTTGTCACCAGCTCTAAAGTGGTGGTGGAAAGATATTGTCATTCCATCTTTTATTTCACATTTTTCTACAGCTTCTCTTAACGATGAAACTAATTTATCTCTTCTTACTTGTTCTTTTATGTTAGAACTATCAGAATTTACTTTATTATCTCCAGTTAATGAATCATATGGAGCAACGTAAGCTTGTCTATTTTCGTAACCTTTTATGTTTTTTAACATTTCATTGTTTACTCTTTTAGTTTGCATATTAATTTTCACCTCCAACTATAACACCAGCAGCCTCAGCTAACTGTAATACTCTTTGAGCTCTTTCTATTATTGGTTTATCCACCATTTTTCCATCTACAGTGAATACACCTAGATTCTGTTTTAAAGCTTCAGCAGTTGCATCAACTATTTTTTGAGCTTTTACTATTTCTTTTTCGCTTGGAGTGAATACATTGTGTATAAGCTCAACTTGTCTTGGGTGTATAAGCGATTTTCCACCGAATCCCATTCTCTTGATTAAGTTAGCTTCTTTTAAGAATCCTTCATCATTGTTTACATCAGCATAAACTGTATCTAATACTTCAAGACCACATGCTCTACCTGCCATAGCTATCATTCCTCTAGCAACATATAGCTCATCTCCTTCTGGAGTTCTTGTAGTTTTCATACTAGTTACAAAATCTTCTCCACTTAGCGCCATACCTATTAATCTCTTAGTAGGTGATTTAGCTATGTTGAAACAATTCATAACACCTAAAGCTGTTTCTATAGCAACCATTATTTTAGTGCTACCAACTTTCATTCCACATTCTTTTTCTATTTTTTCTATTTCTGCATCAACAGTCATAACATCTTCTACAGATTCTGTCATAGGTATTCTTATAACTTCAACCCCTGCACTTACTACAGCTGCTAAATCTTGTTGCCAGAATTCTGTTGCAAGTCCATTTATACGAACTACAGTTTCTATTCCTAATTCTTTATAGTAGCTTCCGAAGTTTTTTAACATGTTATGCAATAAAAATCTTGCAGAATCCTTTTCAGTCATTGCTATAGCATCCTCTAAGTCAAACATAACTGAATCTGGTTTATATATGTGAACATCTCTTATTACACCAGGATTATTACCAGGCACAAATAACATCGAACGTCTTAGTTTCATTTTCTTTCCCCCTACATCCATTTGTAATCATTAGATTTTGCAGAACGATATACTGCAGTTTGAACTCTACTCTTTATTACTGCATCTATTGCACCCTTATCATTTGCAAATATTTTCGCATCTTTTACATCTAACGCTTGTAACGTTTTCATCATTACATCTATTATTTGATCACCAAATTGATTTTTAACTACACTTTCAAGTTCTATAACTATACCGTTATTTTCATTTGGTTCTATTATAACTTGTATATCGCTTGATTCTAATGTACCAGCATTTGCTATTTCTAATAATTTCATATACTGTGCTCCTCCGTTTTATTTTGGAAATATATTGTCTGTCCAATTCAATAATCATTATATATTCTTATTTTTCTATATTCAATAAAATTCAACAGTGACAAATATGCAAAACCTAGTGAAAGCATTTATTTTTCAACATTTGCTCTAGGTGTTCTTTTGATGTTCTTGTATATTTTTTTATATATATTTTATTAATTTTTATGATTTCTTCACTTATCTATTTCTATGTTATAATAAATAATATATAAATATTTAACTTTAAATTTAAGGAGCTTTTTATGAGTTTTAAAAAATTAAAATACATTATAACTATCGCCGAATGTAGAAGTATTTCTAAGGCAGCTTGTGAACTTTTTATTTCACAACCTTCACTTAGTAGCATACTTTCTAATATGGAAAAGGATTTAGGTGTTTCTCTTTTTGACAGAAGTACTAATCCTATATCTCTTACTTATGCTGGTGAAAAGTACGTAGAAACAGCAAAAAAAATACTTAGTTTGGAAAGTAATTTAAAAAAGGAACTTATCGATATTTCTACTATGAAAAAAGGTAATATAACAATTGGTCTTCCTTCTGTTAGAGGAACTCATGTATTACCATTAATATTACCAAAATTCAAAGAAGAATATCCAGGTATAGATATTCATGTTATTGAAGATGATTCTAATTATTTAGAAGAATGCCTTTTATCTGGGAAAGTTGATTTAGTTTTAACATCTTTACCAAGTACTGATAAAAGGATTACTTGTGAGCTTTTATATGAAGAAAAGATTATGCTTGCATGTAAGAAAGGTTATCTTAATTCTAAACATTTACTTGATATGAATTCAAATATAGTTAATTTAAATAGCCTTAAAGATGTGGATTTTGTACTTACTAAAAAAAATCATAGAATTAGAAAGCTTACAGAACATCTTTTTGATTTATTTAATTTTAAACCAAAAATCATTTTAGAAACGTCTAATACTGCTACTGCTTTTAGATTAGCCACATCTGGAATTGGAGTTTGTTTTGTTTCTGAGATGATATTAAATACTACAAAACCTATAAATGAATTTGATCTATTTCATATAGAAAATTCTCCAGTAAAGTGGAATATTTCTATTTCATATTTAAACAGTTCTTACCTGAGTAATGTGGAAAGACACTTTATTGATTTTGCTAAAACAGTATTAAAAGAAAATTCTAAAAAGAATTCAATAATCTGATAAGAACCATAGAATTTCTTTAATCTAAAAACCAGAAGCATAATAATTACGCTTCTGGTTTTCTTCATAATTTGATTTGTTTTTTTCTTGTTTTTCCATTTTCATTAGTTTACACTAATTTAATTCATGTAAGAAAAGTCCACATCTTACCTTTGGCTCAAACCAAGTAGATTTAGCTGGCATAATTTTGTTTTCATCTGCCACTGAAATTAATTCCTCTATATGAGTTGGGTACATTAAAAAACCAACTTTCATATCACCTTCAACTCTTCTTTCTATTTCTTCCGCTCCTCTAATTCCCCCAATAAAATCAATTCTCTTATCTACTCTTGGATTTTTTATTCCCAATATCTCATCCAAAATATGATTTTGTAATATAGAAATATCTAAAGTTTCAACTACATCTCTACCTTCCAAATACTCTTTCCCAAATTCTATTCCATACCATTTATTATTCAAGTACATTCCAACTTGCCCCTTTTTAGCTGGTTTGTAATTTTTATTCACTTCCCTAACAATAAATTTTTCTTTGACCTTATCTAAAAACTCACCTTCAGTTAATCCATTTAAATCTTTTACTACTCTGTTGTAGTCCATAACTTTCAAATCAGTATCTGGAGCTATCATAGCAGTATAATAATTAAATTCTTCTTCTCCCGTATAGTTTGGATTTTTCCCTCTTTCTTCCAAGGCTATATTTTGTGCTGCTGCACATCTATGATGACCATCAGCTATATATAGATTTTCTACCTTAGCAAATTCGTTTACTATATCATTAATATCTCTTTCTTTTTCCACTTTCCAAATAGTATGAATTACATCATCATCTGTTTTAAAATCATATATTGGTGTCATAAAATAAACATAGTAATCTATTATTTTTTCTATTTCTTCTTGATTTTTATAAGTTAAAAGTACAGTTCCTGTATTAGCATTACAGTATTTTATATGATTAGTTCTATCTAATTCTTTGTCTGGTTTAGTATACTCATGTTTTTTTACCGTACCATTTATATTATCATCAATTGCTACACAAGCTACTATACCAGTTTGTGCTCTATCATTTACTATTTCTCTATAAATGTAAATTGCGTCTTGATCATCTTTTACAAATATATTTTTTTGTACAAACTTATCTAAATTTTCTTTAGCTTTTAAATATACTTGCTCATCGTGCTCATCTACATTATCATCTAAATCTATCTCTGCTCTATCTATGTGTAAATAAGAATATTTATTATCCTTTGCTATTTTCTTTGCTTCTTCTCTATTCATCACATCATAAGGTAGTTCTGCCACCATATTTACATATTCATTTGCTGGTCTTACTGCTCTAAAAGGTTTTATATTCGCCATTGTTATTCCTCCCCAAAATTAACTTTACTCAAATTTATTTTTTAATCTCTATGTTATTCTTATAGTGCAATTTTCATATCATCGATTATTTCTTCTTCTACTAAAAAGTTATATATTATTTTCACTATTTCCTTGCCTATTCTTTCTTGTGCTTCTACTGTTGAAGCTCCAAGATGTGGCGTTGGAGAAACCATTGGATGATTAACAAGTTCTAAGTTAACTTTTGGCTCTTCTTCATAAACATCTAAAGCCGCAGCTTCAACTTTTCCATTGTCTAATGCTTCTATTAAAGCTTTTTCACAAACTAGTCCACCTCTAGCATGATTTATAAAGTAAACTCTATCTTTCATCATATTGAATTCTTTTCCTCCTATTAAATATCCTTGATTTCTTTCTAAAGGGATATGAATAGTTAAAAAGTCTGCATTTTTTAATACTTCTTCAAAATTGCAGAAAGTATAATCTTTGCAAGATTTCATTTCGCCAAGTATATCATAATAAATCACATTCATTCCTAAATCATGAGCCATTTTAGCAACAGTTTTTCCTATTCTTCCAAGGCCTATAATTCCAAGAGTTTTACCAAATATTTCAGTGCCAACATATTTTGTTTTGTTCCACTGCCCATCTCTCATAGTTACATTTGAAATATTTATAAATCTTGATAAAGTTATTATTTGACCTATTGTAAGTTCTGCAACAGATCTTGTGCTAGCATTAGGTGTATTAAAAACTTTAATTCCCTTTTTATTGGCATATTCAACATCTATATTATCAAGGCCTACGCCACTTCTAATTATTAATTTTAGAGTATTTCCTTCACATGCTTTATCTATAATTTCTTTTGTTATTACATTTTTTGAACGAATAACTAGTACATCTTTATCTTTTAATTTTTCCCCAAGTTCCATCCCATCGTAAAATTTATGTTCAACATCTATATTAAACTTTCTCAAGTTATTTACAGCATTTCTGTTCATTCCATCTGTTACTAATATCTTACACATATTATTTACCTCCAGTATTTTACCCTTATAAATTTTATCTCATATGAATATCAAGAATTTTCTTAATATTCAAACTAAAATTCTTAAATTAAAACTTAGTACAACAAATAACGCAAATTAAATTTTCTAATATTAAAATTCTAAAATTTCATTAATATTAGTTAATAATTCATTTACATCTTTTACTGTATAATCGCCCATGTGAGAAATTCTAAATGTTTTCTCTTTAAGGTCTCCATATCCATTGGCTATTAAAAAGCCTTTTTCCTGTAATTTTTTATTGAGATTTGATACACTGATTCCTTGTGTATTCTTGATAACGGTAAGGGTATTAGACAAATAATTTACATCGGTAAAAATTTGGAAGTGTTCCTGCGCCCAGCCTCTAACTAGATTTGCCATTTCTTCATGACGTTTAAATCTATTATCTAGGCCTTCATTTAAGATTTTTTTCAGTTGGAAATTTAAAGCGAACATATGTGAAAGGGAAGGTGTTGAAGGGTATTGATAATTTTTATTTTGGATGTACTCATAGATGGCGAGTAAATCAAAATAATAACCCCGATTAGGTACTTTTTCTGCTCTCTTCTTTGCTTTTTCTGAGAAGGTGCAAAGAGACATTCCTGGTGGTAAGCCTAAAGCTTTTTGCACTGAAGTTAAACAAATATCTATATTAGATTCATCTACTTCAATTTTCATACCACCTGCTGAACTAACAGCATCTACACAATAAACAATATCATCGTATTTTTTAATTACTTCTCCAATTTCTTTGATTGGGTTGGCAATTCCGGTTGAGGTCTCATTATGAGTTACCATGACCGTATCATATTTATTCGTAGACAATACCTTATCAACCATTTCTGGCTCAATAGCTTTTCCTAATTCGACTTTAAATAAATCCGCTGGAACACCATTTAATACGCCCATTTTATACCATCTGTCACCAAAGGAACCACAGGATAGTACTGCTGCTCTCTTTAAAGTACAGGAGCGAATGGAGCCTTCCATTAGGCCGCTACCGGAGGATGTTGATAATAATATATTATTTTTAGTATACAATAAATCTTGAAGTTTTTCAGTTATAGCTTCTTGTAAAGCAGATACTTCACTTCCTCTATGGCTTATAACTTGGTTTGCCATTTGTGCTAAAACATCTTCACTTACATCTATTGGTCCTGGTATGAATAGTTTTTTACTCATAATTTTACCTCCTTTCTTAATTATTAAAATAAATTAATTATTATTATAACCATATTTTTAAAAATAATATTATAAATCATTATATTTCCTTTTTTTAATTTTATGATTATTTTAATTAATATTTATACTATGCATTTTCATAATATTTGTCAACAAAAAAAATCATTTTGTATATAAATTTATATTTATTTAATCTTTTTAAATGTAATATTCTTACTCTTAATTCTATCATTGATGGCTTTTGATGATAATTCATAAACCACGCTAGTAATAGGCATTCCAAGTATCATACCAACTACACCAAATAAATTTCCTCCTACAACAATAGCTAGTAGTATCCATAAAGGAGGAAGACCTAAAGAATTTCCTACTATAAAGGGATAAACAAATTTTCCATCCAATTGTTGTATTGTAAATACTAAAACTAAAAACAATAAAACTGATGTTGGTTTTACCATTAAAATTATAAATGCCTATATAGCGATACCTACATAAGTCCCAAATATAGGAATGAAATTTAAAATAGGTATCATTATACTTATTAATAGAGCAAAAGGTATTTGAACTAAGGAAAAAATTATAAAAAATGCTGTTTCTAGTATTAATCCATCCATTGATTGACCTAATATAAATTTAGAAAACTTATTATTTGTTAATTTTAAAATATACATTATTCTTTCACATTTTTTTTCATTCAAAAATGCATATATAAGCTTTTTAAATTGTAAAATTAGCTTTTCTTTACTAAGTAAAATATACATGGATATTATTATTCCCAAGAATAAATTCACGAAGAAATTTGTAATTCCTATAGTAAAATTAAATATATTAGAAATAAACATATTAATAAAATTCTGAACAAAAGTTAAGAACTTTTGTATCATAGATTGTATGTCAAAAGATGTATTTTTTAACATATCTAAGTTATTTACTTTACTCATTATTTCATTTTGCAAGCTACTTATATAGTTAGGTATATCATTAGTTAAAGCTCTTAGGCTATCAGCTAGTTGAGGCACTATATAACTAATAAATACCCACATTAAAATTACTACTATTACAAGTGTACATACTAGGGATATAACTCTTGGCATCTTTGATAATTTTTTATTTTTTTTACATAAAGGCTTAACAATTTTTTCTTCTATAAGTTTCATTGGTAAATTTATCAAAAAGGCAATTACCCCACCTATTATAAAGGGCTTAAATGCTATTATAAACTTGCTAAATAAGTTGGTTATTAGTGTTGGTTTTAGTATAAATAAAAGAAAAATCATAATGTATGTAGATATTATAAGTTGATTTTTCAATTTTAAATCCTTTAATCTATTCATTCTATCCTCCATAAAAATCTATATTATATTTCTTATTTATATATTAGCACACTAAAAAAGCACCAACTTTTACATTGGTGCTAAAAATTTTTACTAATATTAAATCTGCTTATCTTCATCTTCAGTAGTCTTAATATCATCTACTTCAACATTTCCATCTACTTTTTCAAGTTCTTCTTCTATACGTTTTTGTTGCTCCTGTGCTCTTTTTTCTTGATCTTTTATTGCTTCAAGTTCAATTCTTTCTGATTCTTTTTTAGCTGCTTCTTTAGCATCATGTTCTTCTTTAACTTCGTCTACAGATTTCCCATTTAATATTTCCATAAACTCTTGACCTGTAATAGTTTCTTTTTCTAATAAGAAGTCTGAAAGCTCGTGTAGTTTATCAATATTTTCTCCTAGTATTTGTCTAGCTTTTTCATGAGCAGATTTTATTATGCTTAATACTTCTCTATCAATCTTAGCAGAGGCTTCTGGTGAACACATAAGCGATGCATCTCCACCTAAATATTGATTGTTTATTGTTTCTAGAGCCATCATATCAAACTCTTCACTCATACCATAACGAGTAACCATAGCTCTTGCTATTCTTGTTGCTTGTTCTATATCATTAGACGCACCTGTTGTAAAAGAATTAAAGATTATTTCTTCCGCAGCACGACCGCCTGTAAATGTTGCTATTTTGTTGAAAGCTTCTTCCTTAGACATAAGTACTCTTTCGCCTTCTTCAACCTGCATAGTGTATCCTAGAGCCCCAGATGTACGAGGGATAATCGTAATCTTATGCACTGGTGCAGATTCTGTTTGCTTCGCTGCAACTAATGCATGACCTATTTCGTGATAAGCTACTATTTTCTTTTCTCTTGGAGAAATTACAGCTGCTTTTCTTTGGTATCCTGCTATTATTACTTCTACAGATTCTTCTAAGTCCGCTTGAGTAGCTTTGTGTCTTCCAAGTCTAACAGCTCTAAGTGCTGCTTCATTTACTATATTTGCAAGTTCTGCACCACTAGCTCCAGCAGTTGCTCTTGCTATTCCATTAAAGTCAACATCTTCATCCATCTTAACATTTTTAGCGTGAACTTTTAGTATATCTTCACGGCCTTTTAAGTCAGGAAGTTCAACTGGCACTCTTCTGTCAAAACGACCTGGTCTAAGTAAAGCTTTGTCTAGGGATTCTGGTCTATTAGTTGCTGCAAGTATTACAACACCTTTTTTACCGTCAAATCCATCCATTTCAGTTAGTAATTGATTAAGAGTTTGTTCTCTTTCATCATTACCACCCATTCCACCACCATCACGTTTTTTACCTATAGTGTCTATCTCATCTATAAATACAATACATGGAGCCTTTTCTTGGGCTTGTTTAAATAAATCTCTAACTTTTGCAGCACCCATACCAACAAACATTTCCACAAACTCAGATCCTGAGATTGAGAAGAATGGCACTTTTGCTTCTCCGGCAACTGCTTTTGCAAGTAAGGTTTTACCTGTTCCTGGAGGTCCTACAAGTAGGGCTCCTTTTGGCATTGATGCACCTATTTTTTCGTACTTTTTAGGATTGTGTAGGAAGTCAACTATTTCAGTTAGTGACTCTTTTGCTTCGTCTTGTCCTGCCACATCTGCAAAAGTTTTACCTGTTTGTGCTTCTACGTATATTTTGGCATTACTTTTACCAAACTGCATCGGGCCGCCTCTTCCACCCATTCTATTAGTCATTTTTCTCATCATGAAGTTTAATAAAGCAATCATTAAGATTGTTGGTAAAACCCAATAAAGAATAAACTCAACAATTGGTGAGTCTTCTTTTGGTATGCTTTTACCAAACTTAACATTTGCTTTATGTAAACGCTCGACTAAACCAAGATCGTTTACTTGACCAGTTTTATAAACTTTATCCTTATCTACTTTTGTTTTAAAAGTTATTTGTTTTGAACCTTCAATATCTACTTGGTTTACTTTTCCTTCATCAACCATTGTAAGGAATGTTCCATAGTCAACTTCTTCTACTTGCCCGCTCATATTATACAGCGATGGAAATATAAAAGAATTAAGTACTACTAGTAAAAGAAGTATTATCCCGTAATAATATAACCATGATTTTTTTTGAGGTTTTTTCTCTTTCATAAGATATCTCCTAAGTAATTATTCTGTATTTATTACTATATATACCCATCATATATGTCTTAAACATTAAATATAATGTTATAAAGCTATAAAATGACTTATATAAAATAGTAAAATTTATAAGGTATTTTGTCAATATTTCTGATACTATATTTTTATGTTTGTATTGAGTTTGTGTATTTTTTACATTTTTTATAATAAATAATTATATAGTGTTAGTATGAATTTATTATGAATTATTAATATATAAATATTAGGAGGAACAATATGTTAGATTTTACAAAAGAATTTAACGAAGTTAAGATTATACCAGCAGTATTTTGGTATATTTTCACCATGATTATTGTAATTTTAGGAGCTTTTATTATTTATTTCACTAATGATATTAATTTAATAGACAATGATAATTTATTATCTTTAATATCTACAACTTTATTTACTCTTATACTTTTATATAAATTTAGAGTTAATAAAAATAAGCTATTATTAATGATTAGAGATTATATAAAAAAAGTAGATATAAAAGAACTAAGTGGTGTTGTTGCTACTCAGCTATGCCTTTCCATGGGTATCAGCTTATTATCAATTGGCATTGTTTATTTCACTTTTCCAAATATGTTAAATAAACTTTTATCTGAGTCTTCTGTATCAGAAGTTTCTACTTATAGCGGCTTATTTATATCCATGCTAATTACTGTTGTTGGTGCTCCTATTATGGAAGAATTATTTTTTAGAGCCATAATATTCAAAAGAGTTAGCAGAAAGTTTAATATCTATATAGGAATGGTAATTTCCTCTTTAGTATTTGGTTTTTTACATATTGAATTAGCTATTATTGGCGCTTTTATTTTTGGTATTGCTTGCTGTATTTTATACATGAAATATAAAAATATACTAATTTCAATGACTGTTCATTTTTTTAATAATTTAATTGCATTTTTACCTCAACTAAACATTCATGCACCTACTAATACTGCTCCAGTTACTAATACAGATGCCATAGTTTCTTTATCCGTTGGCTCAATATTGTTTATAATAGGGATGTTCTTTTTTATTAGGTTTATACTAAAAAATAAGAAGCATCTACACAGAGAATTTGCTCCTAAAGCTAATACAGGATTTGTAGTAGAAAGTAAAAATTAAAATTTTTAAATATAAAAAATTTAATTTAAACTAAAAAGCATCTTTATTATTAGATGTTTTTTAGTTTAATATTTAAAATTATTTATATAAATCTTCAAGTATTAAATCATTATCATATATATATTTAGCTATATCATGTCCTACATATCTAAAATGCCATGGTTCAAAACCATAACCCGTATCTTCTACTCTATCTTTTTTATACCTTAGTATAAATCCATAGTTATGTGCATTTTCTTCTAGCCATTTACCCTCTTTTGTTGTTTCAAAATTTGGTATCAACTGATATGATATTGATTTCGAAGAAATATCTACTGCTAAGCCAGTTTGATGCTCACTATAATTTGCTTTTGATAAATACTTTTCTGTATATTCTTTTCCTTTATGTATTAAAGAATCAGAATATAACTTTTTTTGATAGCTACTAGATCTATATCCACTTATTAAATAGAGATCTACTCCTTCTTTTTTTGCATTTTTAAACATTTTTTCCAAATTGCGAGAAGCAACTTTACTTAGATAAATATCACGCTTTGTAGACTTAACATCTGACAGAACTAAGTCATTAGGTTCATAACTTGACTTTAATCCATTTTCTTTATTTACTAATCTTGCTATTCCATTTTTATATTTATGTACTAAGTTTTGTATATTCTTAAATTCCTTGTCTGCATCCTTTTCATTACTATAGTTAAATGTGTCTATCTTTAATACTTGTCTTTTGGTAGATAACTCTTTTGCTAGTATAAAACTTTTTCCCCCACAAAATAATAAAAAACCACCAAATAAAAGTATAACCCCCATCGTAATATATACTTTCTTTTGATTCATTCCCATAACTCCCTCATAATATTAATTATCAAAATCACTTTATATTATAACATTTTTCGACTTTTTTTGTATTATTTTACTTTTTATTTATAGATATAATTACAAAATAAAAACCATATTAATTTCTAATATGGTTTTTGTTAAAATTTAAGTATTATAATTTTAAAAATTCTAATATCTCATCTTCATGATAATTAATAACTAATTCTTTTGGGAAATTGACTTCTTCAAGTAGTTTTTCTGCATTATCAAAAATACCAACTTGATAACAAATATGAGCATCACTTCCTAAAATAATTCTTACCTTATGCTCTTTACACAAATTAAGTAACTCTATATAATTTTTTCGAGCATTTGGCCTAAATGAACCTGAGTTTAATGATGAGTTATTCACCTCTAATAATATATTCTTTTCCTTTGCTTTTTTAACAATAGCTTCATAATTTAATGGATATCTACCATCATCTGGATGTCCTATAATTTTTACTAATTCATGATCCATTGCATTTAACGTTGCTCTAGTATTTTCTTCTTTTGTTCCAGGTTCCAAACATACAGTGTGAAGACTTGCTATTATATAGTCTAGTCCTTTTATATATTTATCAATTTCCACATCAATATTTCCATCATAATCTATAATATTAGCTTCCATTCCTTTAAGAATTCTAACACCATCTATTTCCTTAGGTAATACCTTTAAATTTTGAAAATAAAATAGATGTGGTCCTCCTGGCATATTTATACCATGATCAGATAAACCATAGTATTTTAATCCATTAATTTTAGCATATTCTATGTTTTCTTTTACTGTGCTATATGCATGCCCACTAGATAGGGCATGAGTGTGTAAATCAATTATACCCTTCATTTACGTCTTCTCCTTTATTGCAAAATTTATCATATGTTAAAAGCCATATAGCTTTTGCAATATGGCTTAAATTTATTTATTATTATTCTTGATTATTTAACTTCCCTTTTAATAAATCACCTATAGTTGATCCTAAATCTTCTTCTTTGTTTAGGAATTCACTATAATCTTCTTCTGGCTCTTTATTAACATCTTTTATCGATACAGACATTCTCTTGTGATATGGATCGAAAGTTAATACTCTAACTGTTATTTCGTCTCCAGGGTTTACAACACTACTTACATTTGCTACTCTTTCTTCTTTCAAGTGAGATATTGGTAAGTATGCTTCTACACCTTCCTCTATTTCAACGAAAGCTCCTCTATCTATTATTCTAACAACTTTACCAGTTATTATATCGTCAACTTTCACTTCTTTAGCTATTAAATCCCATGGATCGTTATTTATGTCTTTTAATGCTAATCCTATTCTCCCCGTTTCTTTGTTCACATCTAATACATAAACATCAACTTCTTGTCCAACTTGTAGCATCTCTTCTACAGATTCTACTCTTTTCCAAGATAAGTTGTTTATGTGAGCTAAACCTTCAACTCCACCTAAATCTACGAAAGCTCCGTAACTTACTATGTTAGTTACTTTACCATGTCTTTTTTGTCCAACTTCTAAAGAATCTACTAAAGCTTCTTTCTCTGCTTTAACTCTAGCTTTTTCGGCTGCTCTTTCTTCTCTTGCTTTTTGTCTTTGTTCTTCTCTTTCAGCTTGAATTCTTTCTTTTCTAGCTTTTCTTTCTTGATCTAAGCGCTCTTGTAATACTTCTCTATGTGAACCTACTATCTTATTAGCTTTTTCATTGAATTCTATTATATAAACTTCTAAATTAGCATCTTGGTATTCTTTTGTATCATTTACAAATTTAGTATTTAATTGAGATATTGGTATGAATAATTCAACTGATTTGTATGCAGCAAATACACCTCTTTGTATAGTTTTTACTACATTTACAGTTAATATTTTATGTTCAGCATGTGCATTTTCTAATTCTTTTTTATCAGCTACCATATCTAATTTTAATTTAGATAGTTTTAGTGTACAGTCTTTTTCTGATACTTTAGTTATAACAGCAGATATTTCATCTCCAACTTTATATACATCAGAAACTTCTTCATTTTTTTGTAAGTTTAATTCACTTACTGGGATTACTCCGTCAAAACCTATATTAAGCCCTACAGTTACTTCATCATTATTTATTTTAGTTATAGTTCCTGCTATAGTTTCTCCAACTTTGATTGAACTAAGCAGTTGTTCTTGTTGGTCTAGCAGCTCTTGCATAGATAATTCTTTAGTCATTGTTCTACATCCTTTCACCTAATAATCTTACTTTTTTATATTATACCATTAAAATTTCAAATACTTACAGATTTATACAATATTTCATCAGTATTTTTCAATTATTTTCAAAATATTTTCAAAATATTTTGCTTTACAATAGTATCTTAACTTTATTTAGTAAATTTATCAATTATATTGTTGTAATTTCCATTTATTTTAGTAAAATTCGCTTGGCTTAAGCCACTGCGTGGGCGCTACACTTCATATAGCCAACAAGATTCCTTCACTACCGCTTCAGGCAATGACCTTGCTCAAAATTCGCTTTCTTTTTATAGAATCACTTTTACAGGATTGTTAAGTGTTATATTGTCAATTTCTACTTTTGAATCATAAGCTAGAACTTTAACTCCTTTTTCATCTGCTTCTTTGAGTACATCTCCAAATTCTTTATGCATATCTACATTAGGAGTGAAGTAAAGTACATCTTCCATTTGAATAACAAGAATTATATACGCTAAATACCCTTCCTCCTTAGCTTTTATTAGCTCTTTAACATGCTTTACTCCTCTTTCTGTTTTTGCATCTGGAAATTTTACTACTCCATCTATTTCTAGTGTACATCCTTTAACTTCTATAAATGCTTTTTTAGTTTTTCCTTCTACATAAACATCAAATCTTGAGTTACCATAGGTTTTTTCTGGTTTTATTAAAGTTATTTCTTCATCAAATCCTGGTAATATTAATGATTTGTCTTCTAGAGCTTCATAAACCATCTTATTTGTTACTTGAGAGTCCATATTAATTAGTCTGTCACCTTTTTTAACCGCTATTAAGGAATATTTTGTTGCTCTAGCAGGATTATTACTTTCTTCTAAATATACTTCATGCCCAGGTACTAATAGCTCTTTACATTTACCCGTATTTTTTACATGAATTTTTTCAACTTCCCCATTTATATCGCAATATGCTACAAATCTATTAGGTCTTTCAATAAACTTGGCTTTTATCATATTATTATATTTCATTTTATTCTCCTATTTACTCATTCTCTTATGCTTAAAAGTATTATACCCTTTCTTTAAAGATTAAAATTATTTTTAGATATTCAGGGTATTATAAAGGAGCAATAATTTATTATTGCTCCTCATACTACTTTTATACACCTGCAAATCCAAATAGTATTCCTACTATAGCAGATCCTGCTATAAAGAATACTGGATGAAGTCTTTTAGTTTGTTTTACATTATTTGATAACACATAAATTATTATTGCTAAGATTAAAGATTTCCAGTTGACTAAGTCTAATATTTTTCCACTACTTTTAAATAAATCCATTTGAAGTAATGTTATTGTAACCACAGTCATACCTGCAGCTGAAATAAGTCCTGTAGATGCTGGACGAAGACCATAAAATACTGCATCAACATATTTATTTTCTCTAAATGATTTTAAGAAATAAGATATTATTAAGATAATTATAATCGATGGTGTTACAAGACCTATAGTTGCTATTATAGCTCCCCATATTCCTGCTGTTGTAAATCCTACATATGTGGCCATATTTACGCCTATTGGTCCTGGTGTTGATTCTGAAACTGCTATCATATCCGCAAGTTGACCTGATGTAAACCATCCTGTTTTGTCTGCTATATCATAAAGAAAAGGAAGTGTTGCCATTCCTCCTCCTACTGCAAATAGACCCGTCTTAAAAAATTCAAAAAATAACTGAATATAAATCATTGATGATCCACCTCCATATTTTTGACTATTATACCTGCTACACCAGCAATAACTACAAATAATATTGGCGATAAGTCTGTAAGTAATGATCCTAAAAATACACCCATAAAAATGATAAGTGTTGTCTTGTCTACTACAGAACTTTTCCATAGTTTTACTACAGCATTAAATATAAGTACACAAACACAAACTCTAACTCCTGCAAATGCATCTTTTACTACTGCTAAGTCTGAAAAGTTACTTATAAAAGCTGCAATTGCTGTTATTATTATAAGGGACGGCATTGCGACACCTAGTGTTGCCATAATTCCACCTAATATACCTTTGTTCTTTTGTCCTATAAATGTTGCTGTATTTACAGCTATTACACCTGGAGTACATTGTCCTATGGCATAGTAATCCATAAGTTCTTCATCAGTTGCCCAATTTTTTTTTTCTACAATTTCTCTTTGTAAAATCGGAAGCATGGCATATCCTCCTCCAAATGTCAGTACCCCAACTCTTGCAAATGCAATAAATAAGTCTATTAATTCCTTCATATACTGCCTCCTATTTTTCTATTTAACAAACTGTTTTCTTTTAGATGATGATAATATATTCATTTCTTCTCTATATTTTGCCACTGTTCTTCTAGCTACTATTATTCCTTCACCTTTTAATAATTTACATATTTTGTCATCACTTAAAGGTTTTAATTTATTTTCTTTATTTATAAATTCTTTTATCATATTTTTAATTTTAGTACTTGATGTACCTTCTTCTTCTTCACTTTGAATGGCAGTACTAAAGAAATATTTAAACTCAAATAAACCAAAAGGCGTTAATATATATTTACCATTAATGCCTCTACTAATAGTTGATTCATGATATCCAAGATCTAAGGCTATATCTTTCAATCTCATAGGTTTAATATACTTAGCTCCCTTATTAAAAAATTCTTTTTGTTCTTTTACTATTACTTCTGCTATTTTTAATATGGTGCTTTTTCTAGTTTCTATATTTTTTAAAAGATTAAGAGCATAGTTAAGCTTATTTTTTATAAATTCTTTAGCATTTTCATCAGATTCAGGATTATTTAGTACACTTTTATAATAATTATTTATGCATAAATGAAAATTAGCATTATCGTTCATATAAATAATAAATTGTCCATCAATTTTTCTTACTGTAACATCTGGTTGAATATAAACTGTTTTTTCATTGCTACATAATCTTCCTGGTTTAGGATCAAATTCTTTAATTTTTTCAATATATTCCACACACTCTTCAATGCTAATATCATATTTTTTACTAATAAATTTTATTTTATTTTGTCCTATTAAATTTAAATCTTCTATTATAATAGATTTTAAAATATCATCATTTATATTTTTGTTTTCCATTTGAATTAATAAGCACTCACTAAGGTCCCTAGCTCCTATTCCACTAGGTTCTAGTTCCTGAATATTTTTTAAACACTTATCAAAATAATTATTATCTATATTTAACTCTTCAAGTATGAATATTTCATCCGTTCTCAAGTATCCATCCTTATCCAAGCAATCAACTATGTACTCACAAACTTCCTTTTCTTTTTTGCTTAGTTTTAAAAATGATAATTGTTCTTTAGCATAATCATACAAATTACTTTCATATCTTGCTAAATTTTCTAAAGTAAAATCATTATCTAAATCATATCTTTTTATATTGTAACTTTTGTTATCAATATTTTTAGCAAATTCCGCCCAATCTATATCAGCCTTATTTTGCATTTCTAATACAGGATTTTCTTCTGATTCTCTTTTTATTTCATCTTCTAATTCTAAATTGCTCATGTTTAAAATATCTAGGGATTGTTTTAATTGAGTTGTCATAACAAGCTTTTGTGATTGAATTATATCTAATCTATTATTTAAGTTCATACTGTTTATCCCCTTTTCAATATTTACAGTAATTATTACTAATATATTATTTGTAAATCCAAATATCTAAATCCATTATAGTTAATATATTTAAAAACTTCAATAAATCTTTCTCACTTAATTCAACAAAATACATGTATAATAAATCTTAAAGCATTAAAATTTTAGGGAGGTAACATGAAGACTTTATGGCAATATACATTAAAGTATAAATATCAATTTTTATTTAGAATAACAACTATCTCTTTAGTTGCTCTAGCAAGTATTTGCTTTGATTTTCTAATGGGATTTATAGTAGATATATTTGCAAGTGGTGATAGTAGTAAGTTTGCAACTATTACCATAGCCAGTATATCTCTAATAATAATCATGTTTTTAACAGAATATATAGATGGTCTTGTTATGTCATCTTACATCAAAAACACTGTGAATTATTTACGAACAGACATTTTTTCTAAAGTAATAAATAAAGATATAAAAGACTTTTCTTTAGATAACAGTGGGAAATATATTTCAATCTTATACAATGATATAAAAATTATTGAAGATAGCTTCTTTAATAATCTTTTCCAAGTTATATCATGTATCATATCCTTTGCAATTTCTTTAGTTGTCTTATTTTCAATTAGTCCAAGTATAGTAATTTTCATATCTATTTTTGGAGTATTGGGATTTATTATACCAAATGCTTTATCAAGAAAATTAGTTGTTCAAAAAAATGAGTACTCTGAAAATTTAGAACAAGTTACTTCTGTTACAAAGGATTTGTTTTCTGGATTTGAAGTAATTAAGGGATTTAATATAAGTAATAAAATAAATGAAATTTTTAATACTGCATCAAATAATGTGGAAACTTCTAAGAAAAAGTACTCTGTTTTAGAATCAATAATAAGAGGATTTTCTTTATCATTTAGCGTTACAATTTATCTAGGTGTTCTTCTTCTTGGAGGATATCTTATGTATAAAAAAAGTATCTCTGTTGGTACTGCTATAATAATTATCCAGCTAAGTACTCATATTGTTGGTCCTGTAAAATTAAGTATTTCATTAATAAATCAAATTAGATCTGTATCACTTATCGCTGATAAAATAGAAAACATTTTAGAAGGTACTAAAGATAGCCTTGAAAATACTAAGTTAGATAATTTTACAAACTCAATAGAAATTAGAAATCTTGATTTTTCTTATAATGAAGAACAAAAAGCTTTGAATAATATTAATTTAAATATAAATAAGAATAAGAAGTATGCTATTGTTGGTGAAAGTGGGTCTGGGAAAAGTACTTTAATAAAACTACTTATGAGATATTATAGTGATTATGAAGGGAAAATAATTATTGATAATAACGACTTGAAAAATATTTATAGCTCTGACTTATATAAAAATATATCTATGATTCAACAAAATGTATTTATGTTTGATGATAGTATAAAAGAAAATATAAGACTTTATTCTAATCATACTGATGATGAAATTATAAGTTCATGCGAAAGGTCTGGATTAAGTAAATTGATTGATAGACTACCTAAAGGAATTAATTCCTTGGTTGGTGAAAATGGTAATAAGTTATCAGGTGGTGAGAAGCAAAGAATTGCTATTGCAAGAGCTTTAATAAATAATACCCAAATATTGATTTTAGATGAATCTACTTCTGCTCTAGATAATGAAACAGCTTATAACTTGGAGAAATCTCTTTTAAACTTAGATAATCTAACTTTAATAACTGTCACACATAAGTTAATAAAAAGTATTTTAATTAATTATGATGAAATTATTGTGATGAAAAATGGCAAAATTATCGAAAAGGGTAACTTTAATGATTTATTAGATGAGAAAGGTTATTTCTATAGTTTATATACTATTCAAAACGATAATTTAGCTTAATAAATAATTAGCTCCAAACAACTCGATCAGGTTAATAAATTAAAAGAGGTTGAATCATTGATTCAACCTCTTAATATATTAAATAAATTTACTTATAAATTATTCTGCAACTACTTCAGATTCTTTTTTTAGGTTTTTCATTGCACCAGCTATCATACTAGCTCCAGTATAAACTAAAACTGCCATTACAACCCATTTTAAAGTGTCTATTGGTAATGATTTAACGATAAATGCTGCTATAAATACACCAACTGCTCCACTTAAACCTAATATTAATGAAGATTTTCTTGGATAAGCTCCTTCTTTTATAAACTTAACAGAAGATACTGGTTGTAACATTGCACAAGATCCCATCATGATTGGGAATGTAACTTGTGGAGATAATCCTAAGAAATAAGTTAATGCCATACATGGTGCAAATAGTCCAACACCAGCTGTCATTAATGCTCCAAGAACTGCATTACCCACAACTCCTATAACAAGTTTTACTCCAGAAAGTCCTATCGCATCTCCACCTCCTGGCATATATCCCATTTTACTACAAAACATTAATACTGCAGTAGCTAAAAGCGCTAATCCCATTATTAATTGGATTTTTGATTCATCCATCTTAGCTATTATACCAGCTCCTATGTATGAACCTACAGCTGCAGCTATTAACATAGAGAATAATGTTAAAGGATCTACCTCAATAACTGTAGTAAATATAAATGCCTCACACATAACTGGTAAACAACATCCAACATTTAAAAACCCTGGAAGTTCTCTATCTTTTATGCCTACTTTAAAAAATTTGTTTGCTGCTACTATAATTGCAAATGAACCGATACCTAACGTATCAAAGAAGTTAGATACGAATCCTAGGGCTCCAACTTTTACCCCAGAAGCATTATCTAATTCTCCTGCTTCCTTTACTTGTCTATAATCTTTAAAAAATGTGTAATAATAAACACCCATTAAAGATAATAGAATTCCTCTTAATGCTAATAACATTTTTTAATTCCCCCTAAAATTTATCTTTTATTTTTAGTACAATATACAGTTCAACAATATTTTTTCAACTGTCAAACGTTTACCTTCTTATTATAATAATTTGTTAAAAAATATTCAAGTAATTGAATAATATTTACATAAAATTTTTTTTAAGTATAAAGAAAATAGATGATCTTGTATGCATTGATATACCTTAATTTCAGAAAGTTTTGATTAGTATAATTTCTTTATAGATAAAAAAATATGCCACGATAAATCGTGGCATATTATTATTAAAATATATTGCAATTACTTAATCATTTATTATGCTTCTATTTTTTTACTAGCTTTGCTAGCAGACATTAACATAGATGCAGAAGTATAGAATATAACAGCTATAACTAACCAAGTTAATACATTTATTGGTAAAGATTTAACTAAGTATGCAGCTACAAATACTCCAACTGCTCCAGATAAAGCTATGATTAAAGCTGCTTTTCTTGGATAAGCTCCTTCTTTTATGAACTTAATTGATCCAACTGGCATTAATGTTGCACAAGATCCCATCATTATTGGGAAAGCAACTTGTGGATTCATTCCTAAGAAATAAATCAATGCCATACATGGTGCATATAATCCTATACCAGCAGACATTAAAGCTCCAAGTATAAAGTTACCTACTACACCTATAACTAATTTAACTCCAGAAAGTCCTATTGCATCTCCACCACCTGGCATTAATCCAAGTTGTTTTAATAACATTAATGTAGCAGTTATTAATAAAGCAACACCCATAACTTTTTGGATTTTCACTTCATCCATCTTAGCTATTATACCAGCTCCAAGATATGAACCTAAAGCTGCTGCTGCAAGCATAGATATTAACGTTACTGGCTCAACTTCTATAACTGTAGTGAATATTACAGCCTCTACCATAACTGGAAGAGTGTCAGCAACATTTAATAATCCTGGAAGTTCTCTATCCCTAACTCCCATTTTCATAAATTTGTTCAATGCAACTGTTGGTGCGAATGACCCTATCCCTAATGTATCAAAGAAGTTTGTAGCAAAACCTACAAAACCTGCTTTTCCTACACTTACGTCATCTAATTCACCTGCTGCAGATGCTTGTCTGTAATCTTTTATGAAGAAGTATCCATACACAGACATAATAATGGCCCAAATTATTCTTACAATATTTACCATAATATGATTCCCCCTATTTTTCTTTTGTAATTATTATATTTATAGTTGAAATCTTAATTAAGTTATTGAATTAGATGCTATTTTAATATAAAACCGTATTTAACTGGATCTTCATCATCTATAACAAAATGATTGAATCCTGTTATATAAGCTGCTGCAGTTATTTCAGGTCTTACTGCATCAAATTCACCAACTTTATCAAGACCTACTATCTTACCTTTGAATAGAGTTCCTAATATACTTTCGTATACAAAGTTTTCTCCTTCTTTTATTTCTCCTTTTGCATATAAAGTAGCAAGTTTAGCACTTGTACCAGTTCCACATGGAGATCTATCTACTTGACCTTGACCAAATATAACAACGTTTTTGTAATTTGCTTCTGGATGAGTAGGATCATCGTATATTTCAACTAAATCAACTGTTTTTATGTGATCTAGAGTTGGATGTTGTACTGGTATTTCTCTATTAACTATTTCCATCATTTCCATACCTATGTTGTTTAATAATTGAGTATTTTTAGCCTCAACTTTAACACCAAATTGTTTTGCATGAACTATTGCAAAGAAACTTCCTCCAAATGATATATCAAATTTTATTTTTCCATAAGGAGCCATTTCTATTTCACAGTCTTTTTTGTATAAGAAAGCTGGAACGTTTACGAAAGATACTTCTCTAACTTTTCCATCAACTATCTTAGCTTCTGCTTCTATCATTCCTGCTGGAGCTTCCATTCTAACATGAGTAACTGGCTCTACCATATCTACCATTCCTGTTTCTATAGCAACAGTTATAGCTCCTATTGAACCATGTCCACACATGTTTAGGTATCCTCCACCATCCATGAATATGATACCGAAATCAGCAGTTGGATCACAAGGTTGAGTTATTATTGATCCAAACATGTCATTATGTCCTCTTGGTTCTAACATTATAGCTGTTCTTAAATGATCTAAGTTTTCTTCTAAGTACGCTTTTTTCTCAGCCATAGTGTTTCCTTTTATATTAGGAATTCCTCCTGTAACTATTCTTGTTGGTTCTCCCATAGTATGAGAGTCAATTGCTTGAATGCTTCTTGAAAATTTCATTTGCCTGTCCCCCTAAAATCATTATTAAAATAAATATTTATAATATATTTATTTAATTAATCTATGATAAACAGATAAAAAAAACGGTTTCACTATCTATATTTACTTCTCAACGTTAATAAATTGACAATAAAATGCATATATAGAATGTGAATACCATCACTGTAAAAAATGTAAATTTTCAGTCATTTATCGACTACTTTTTACAACTTATCTACTTACCTATTTTCATTATAATTAATTAATCTAAACTATTCAACAAATTTTTCACATTTTTCGATAATGTTTTTTTATTACAAAAAATATATACCATACATAGAAAGTACGGTATATATTTAATATTAATCTTATTTCATTTGTCATTTTTTTCATTTATTTTTATATACATTTAGTATTTTTTATTGTTTTTTTTTATCTAATTGTTATTTTTTTATTTATCATCATCCTTATTTTCTACAGTAGTATTATCTTCAGAACCTTTACATTTATATGCTGAAACTAACATAGAAATAGAAGTATAGAATATAACTGCAATTACTAACCATCTTAGTATATCAAGTGGTAATGATTTAACTATATATGCGGCAATAAATACACCTATAGCACCAAATAATCCAAGTAATAAAGTTGCTTTTCTAGGATATGCTCCTTCTTTTATAAATTTAACTGAACATACTGGCATTAATGTGGCACATGATCCCATCATTATTGGGAAGGCAACTGCTGGAGACATCCCTAGGAAGTAAACCAAAGCCATGCATGGTGCATAAAGCCCTATACCTGCTGTCATTAATGCTCCAAGTATAAAGTTACCTACAATCCCTATAACTAATTTTATTCCCGTAAGACCTATAGCTTCGCCACCACCAGGCATTAATTTTAATGCACCTAAAGTCATTAAAACTCCTGTTACTAATAAAGCAATTCCCATGATTTTTTGAATTTTAATTTCATCTAGTTTAGCTATTACACCAGCTCCTAGCCAAGAACCTACTGCAGATGCTGCTAACATTGTTACTAATGTTATTGGTTCAACATCTATAACTGTAGTAAATATTACCGCCTCGCACATAACTGGTAAAGTATCTCCAACATTTAATAAACCTGGTAAATCCTTATCTCTTACTCCCATTTTCAAGAACTTATTAAATGCTACCGTTGGTGCAAAGGAACCTATTCCTAATGTATCAAAGAAATTAGTTATAAATCCTACAACGCCTACTTTTCCTACACTAACCTCATCAAGCTCACCCGATACTTTAACTTGTTTGTAGTCTTTAATAAATACATAGTAATAAAATGCCATTAATACTGCCCAAACCACTCTTACAAAGTTTAACATATTACTTCCTCCTTAAAAATTAATATAGTTAAATCTCACTTACTGAGATTTATAACTAACTTGTATTAATTTATAGTATACTCACTATATATTTATTCAAAATTTAATGTTATTAGACTATTTATTTAACAATATACACAATACATAAAAAAGACCTTCCTTGTATTTAACAAAGAAGGTCTTTATATATAATTAGCAAGCTTTGCTAATTGTTTGTTTAGCTTTATTTTCTTTTTTATTTGACATAAAGTAAGTTAAGAATCCGTAGAACCCTGCTCCACCAACTATATTACCTAATGTAACAAATAACATACTATATAATGCATTTGCTACTGTAACATCATTTGCTACTGGTGAGAATAAACATACTAATAAAGTAGTCATATTAGCAATACAATGCTCGAATCCACTTGTTACGAAAGCAAATATCAATAGAAATACTATAGCTATCTTAGCCATTTCATCTTTTGTTTTGTACGCTGCTAGTACAGCTGCACAAACTAATATGTTAGCTAAAACACCTCTAGAAAATAATTGTAGAGCTGGTGCTGCAACTTTATAGGCACCACAGTATGCAAAATAATCCATTGTATGTCCACTAGATGCAAAACCAGTTCCTACAAATAAAAGTGATACAAGTATTGCTCCTAAAAAGTTACCAAAGTAACTATATCCCATTATTCTTATTCCATCTTTTACACTAGTAGTTTTTGCTAAACTTCCCATAGTCATTATCATTGTATTACTTGTAAATAGTTCATATCCTAGTATTATAATTGCGCTTAGTGCAAATGAGAATGACATTCCTGCAACTATTTTTGTTGCTGGTGAGTGTACAGCATGTAATTGCCCACCTATAGTGAATATTAATATACATCCAAGTCCTATAAACATTCCTGCAAATATTGATAGTACTAAGTACTTTAATTTACTCTCATTAAGCGTATTAATTTTATCTTCAGCTTTATGAGCTAATAATTGAATTGTTTCTTCATTCATTACCTACGTCTCCTATTCGTCATTTATTCCATTTTGTATCTTGTATACAGCATTTATTATCTTATCACATTTTATCACATAGATATACTTTTTTAAAATAAAAAATAAAATTTTAAACAGGAAAATTTTTCAATCGAACTGTAAGTTTCCTTATTATATAAAACTCTAAAAATATATATCACACAATTCTTGTTTTATATGATTGTCTGCACTTATTTGTTTGATATCATCTTCTTCATTCTCACTTTTTATTACTACGGGAATATTTATTATAAAACTTGTTCCTATATTTTTAATAGATTTAGCGCTTATATTTCCATTGTGACACTCTACAAAGGATTTAACGATAGATAGACCTATTCCACTACCTTCATTAGATCTGGTTAATGAATTATCCACCCTTACAAATCTATCAAATATTTTTTTTAAGTTCTCTTCACCAATCCCAATACCATCATCTTCTACTATAAGAATTAAATTATTTTCACATACATCTACCCTTACATCTACAAATCCTGCTTTTTTAGAATATTTAATACCATTAGACAATAGATTTAACACTATTCTTTCTATTTTATTTTTATCTACAGACATAATTATTTCTTCTTTTGTTGTATCAAAAGTTATGTCTATATTTCTAGCCTCAGCATATGGAACAACTGACAATACTGTATCTTCTATTAGTTCCACTATATTTACACTTTGCATATTTAAATTAATCTCTTTTGAATCAATTTTTTCTAGATCTATTATATTGTTAACTAGTTTTAAAAGCCTTTGACAATTATCTTCCACTAAAACAATATTTTTCTCACTTATAAAATACTTTTCATCATACTCTCTCATATGTTTAGTTAATTGCATTACAGAGTTTATCACTGTTATAGGTGTTTTTAGTTCATGATTCATATTAATTATAAAATGATTTTTTAACTTATTTACTTCTTCAATCTCTTTCATAGCCTTTTTAAGAATATCTTCATGCTTTTTCTTATATGACACATATCTTATAAGGGTTATTATAACTATTATCAATGCTATAACGAATAATATTATAAATATAAATACACCCTTGTATAAAGTTATAAAATCCTTTGGAGAATTAATTATATTTGCACTTAATACTTTTCCACCTATACTACCATTTCCTTTTCTTTCTTCTAAACCCTTTTCTATGCCCAATATTCTTTTTTCAAAATCAGAAGTACAGGAGCCATAAGTAGTTATAAATAATACATCTTTTTTTTCACCTGCATAAATCCTACATGGAAATAAATTCATTCCTATTAATAGGATAATTATAACTACTACTATTTTTTTTAAATATTCTCCCACACTTTACCTCCTAATTTAAACTGATTTTTTTAATTATACTAAATTATCAAATACTTTTATAGTATTTAATATAATTAAATTTTAATTTATGTATTAATTTATTTTATATTTTTGCAATCAGCATTTAGTTTTTGGAGCTAAAAAAGAGTTGTATTTAAGATGAAAGTTTGCTTCATCTAAAATACAACTCCTTAATTAATATTATTCACTTATGAATTTTGCTTCTATTAATAATGCTCTAGATTTTTCAACATTAGCAGGGCTTACAAGTACTATTGGTCCAGTACAACCCATTCCACTTTCAGCATATATTTTATTTTTCCATAAAACTTCCACTGCATCTTCTAAATCCATTACATCTACTCCAGAGATTTGTTCTGTTACAACTTCTTTTTCAGGTGCTTCCACCTTTTCTTCAGTTGCTGCAGATGCTTGAGGTTTTGATTTTTTTAGTCCTTGTAAAACTTCACTAAATCCAGCTTTTTCAACTTTTGCAAATTCTTCTTTTGATATATTGTGAACATCATTATTTACAAGTTCAGCTGCAAACTTGATTGCACCTTCTATAACCGGTGCTCCTGATGCTCTTGATATGATCATTATTAATTTATTGAAATTTTTGCCTATTCCTGGTCCATATCCATATCCTACTGATTCATATTTTCCACCTGAGTTATAAGCAGAGAACATTTTTATTAATAAGTTTCCAGTTAATGAATCTGTAACCATTACGTCAGCTGACGCTGTCATTAAGTCGTTACCTCTCATAACTACTCCACCGTCTGCTCTATCAGACTGTGCAAAGTTTATATCATAACCTTTTTCTTTTAATGTTTTAAGAGCTATTTCCACTTGTCTAGCACCATCCACATTAGCTATTCCAACTGTTGGATTTTTTATTCCACAAGCCTTAGCCGTTATTATTCCGTAGATAGCATTTTTAACCATTCCTTCTACTCTATCAGCAGAAGAAGTTCCTGTAGTAGTTGCTATGAACATTTCTCTTCCTTTTTCAGGAGTTATTACTCTACCTACTGTAGATACTCCTATTGGGAATGGATAGTGCATAGTTACTGCCCCATCAACTTTCTTACTATCTAAAAGATTTTCCATTAATTCGTGTGCTTCTTTTTCACAGTCAGTTTTAACATGTTTTAAACCATCAGCACTTTCACTACCTATAGTTGTAACAGAAATGTTTGATTTAATAGCTTTTAAAGCTCCTTCTATAACATTTTTTTCACCATGTTCGCTTCCTATAGTAGTTATTGCTATTTTAGGTATTTTTACATCTACTGCTTCATCTTCTTCTAAGTCTTGGAATTTCTTAGATTGGTTCTCTTCTATTACAAATGAAATACCATCAAATAGATTTGTCATTCTTCCAAGGAATAAACTTCCTTTACCAACTATCATGGCATTTTTAATAGTACCAGCCATTATATCTTCTCTAGCAAATCCTAGATAAGGTACTCCTGATGGTATATGTCCTTGAGTTGGAGCCCAACCTACCATACCATGTTCTTCTATAAATGAAGGTAATTCTTTTCTATCTAAGTTGCCCATTTTAACAGCTAGGGCACCTATCATTTTGTAGTTAGCGTTAGGTACGTCTCCAGCTCCTGCTGGCTTAGTTATATCTGGGTTTTGCATTTCTGCAGAATATTTTTGTATATCAGTTATTTTCATTCCAGCTTTTTCAAGTGGCTCACTAACTAAAGAACTAATTACTGCTTGAGGAGAAGAACCAGTTCCAACAGTGTGGCGTCCCACAATATCATTTCTTATTTCTGGGCTTTCGCCGTCGTTTTCGCTTACTAATACTGCAAATCCAGCAACCATATCTTCAAGTATTGGCATACCTTTTTTAACATGGTCCTTTCCGTTCATACCAAGTTTTGCAGTAGAACCACCAGCACAAACTATTACGTTTTTAAATGTACCACTTTTTACAAGAGCAGCAGCATGAACCATAGCATGAGCAGGTCCTGCACAGAACCCTCTAACGTCTGATCCTGTAGCATTGTTAAGTCCTGCTATTTCTGCAGCAGCTTTGGCAAAGTTTCCTCCACCTCTTTGATTCATATCACCACATGCTTCTTCACAACAATCTATAACATAATCTATATCATCTTTATTTATATTATTTTTATCAAGCATGTTCATTATAGAGAAAGCACAAGAAGCTTTTGAAACTAAGTTCTCTAATAATACGTGAGCAGATAAGTTTGTATCTACATCATGTGCATTTTTTACACAACCGACAACTTTTCCATTATTGTATAAAGGTTCTGCATGTTCTTCTTCTATAAATTTCATTATCGTATCTAACTCTTCACCTTCTTTAATTTGTCCAACTAAATCAGATGAAATTAGCTTGTTCTCGCTTAATAAATTCTTACTTAAAGATGCAAAGTTTTTTTCTAATTTAACTAAATCAAATACATCACATATTTGCATTAATCCTAAAAATTCTTCTTGTGGCATTATTTCTCCAAACTTACCATATTTACTAGCATCTGGAGTCTCTTTATCATGCCAAGTCATTTCATATTTCGATAATTCATCTGGAGTTATATTTCCTATATATGCTTGATTTGGTGGGTATTTTACCACTTCATCATAAGTTCTTAAGTGATTTTTTAATACTTTTAAATACTCAGAGTCTGGATTAACTACTCTTTCAGTAGTTTGAGTAGTCCCGTTATGAATTACCATATCAGGAGTATGAGCAAGTATGTATCCTGCTGCTTTTAATACACTATTCATATTGTTCCCCCTATTTTGAAATTAGCTAATCGATAAAAGTTTAAAATACTCTTTATCGATTAGCTAAATTATTTTAATATTTGTAGATTTTCTTAATATTTACAGAATTGTTCTCTTATAGATGACATTTCATTTACTATATCATCAACATCTAGAACCATTTCCATCATTCCTATTTGTTCATCATAAACACCTGCATCAAATTCTTCTTTTACTTGTGGCTCACAAGCATGGTATACTTGAAGTCCTAACTGGACTCCTGTCAATGGACCTGCGTAAGTTGGGTCTCCTGCAGTTACAGTTTCTGCAGCAAGTCCTGCAGCTTCACCTTCTGCAGCACCTAACATAACAACTACGTTTTCAGCACCAAATTCTTCAGCAAATTCTTTTACTCTTTTTTGGTTTTCTAGGTCCATTGCTCCAGCAGCAGTTCAGACAAAGCATTCAGTTGAAGAGAAAACAACCTCTCCACCAGCTGTCTTAACACATTCTTCTATTGCTGGACCAGGAATACCATCTCTGTCACCGATTATGATGACTTTCTTATTTTCTAATATACTCATTAGAAATACCTCCTGTCCTTATTTTTTTATTTTCAATGGGCTTATAATTAGCCCTTTAAAACAATTTTTTACTATAGATATTTTTTGATCATTACTTCGATGTTTTCTTCAGTTGCATCATCTTTAACGACCTCTTCAACTTTAGCTCCATCTTTATATATGGCAATAACTGGTAAACCTAATATTTTTTCACTTATAGCAAGTCTTCTTGCTTTAGTTGTATTTAATTTAGTGAATTTTATTTGCTCTCCATATTTTTCGCTTAGGGCCTCAACTGTAGGCATTAAAGCTGCACATGGCTCACATCCATCACCAAAGAAATCTACTAATACATATCCTTCACTTTCAAGGACTTCTGTTTTAAAAGTATTTTTATCTACTACTAACATTTTTTTACCTCCTCACTAGTCTAAAGATTCTATATATTTTTCAGCTTGAACAGCTGCTATAGCACCATCTGCTGCTGCAGTTACCACTTGTCTTAGAGACTTAACTCTAACATCTCCTGCAGCAAATACTCCGTCTATATTAGTCTTCATATTTTCATCAGTTACTATATAACCTTTTTCCATAGTTAATATATCTTTAAACATATCTGTTTTTGGAACATATCCAACAAATCCGAATAGTCCAAATGTCATATCTTCTTCGTCAGCTTCTATAGTTGTTAATTCACCCGTTTTTACATTTTCAACAACCATAGTACTTAATATTCCATCTCCTGATACTTCTTTAACTACTGTATCCCACATGAACTTCATCTTTGGATTTTTAAATGCTTTATCTTGTATAGATTTAGCAGCTCTAAGTTCATCTCTTCTGTGTATTAATGTTACACTTCTTCCAAACTTAGTTAAAAACATTGCTTCTTCAACCGCTGTGTCTCCACCACCAACTACATATATATCAAAATCTTCGAAGAAAGATCCGTCACATGTAGCACAGTATGATACACCTTTACCTATATATTCTCTTTCATTTGCACAACCTATTGGTCTTGATGAAGCACCTGTAGCTATTATTACAGTTTTAGCTTTATAAGTACCTTTTTTACCTTTTAGCTCTTTTATAGAACCTTCTAAATTAACTGATTCTATATCATCAATAGCAAATTCAGCACCAAAGTGTAATACTTGCTTATGCATTCTTTCAATTAATGATGGTCCTGATTCACCTTCTACGCATCCTGGATAATTTTCTACTTCAGAAGTTAGGGCTATTTGACCACCTTCTTTTTTCTTTTCTAATACTAAAGTACTTAGTCTTGCTCTTCCTGCATATAATGCAGCTGAAAGTCCTGCAGGACCTCCTCCTATGACTATAACATCATATATTTTACTCATTATATTCCCTCCAAAAGGCTAGTAAATATATCTTAATTCTTATTCAAATACAGTTTGGTCTTCAACTTCAGTTTGTAAAGCCTTTAATGCTTTTGTAACTAACTCTCTTCTTATTTTCTTTTCTTCCTCTAATGATAATGCTGGGTTTCCAAGAGGATGAGGTATAGCTATAGTTGGTACTATTCTGTTAGCTCCAACTGTCAAAGAAATAGGAACTACTGTACACATGTGTACTACTGGTATTCCAGCTCTTTCTATTTCTTTGACCATCGTTGCACCGCAACGAGTACAAGTACCTCACGTAGAAGTTAAGATTACAGCATTAACACCATCTGCAACTAGTTCTTTAGCTATTTCAGCAGCATACTTCTTAGCATTTGCAACTGCAGTTCCGTTACCAACAGTTGTGTAGAAGTATTGATGTAAACTTCCTATTACACCTTGCTCTTCAAATTCTCTAAGCACATCTACTGGTAAAACTCTATCTGGCTCTTCATTTGCATAAACTGGATCATATCCACCATGAGCAGTTTCATGATCAGCACTGCTTAAATGCTTGAATGAACCTATATCATATTTTCCATATTTAGAAGCACTTGAAGATTCTATATGATCTGGATTTCCTTTTGGAACTATACCTCCAGAAGTAACTAAAGCTATTTTAGCGCTACTTAAATCAACAACAGCCTTATTTGGCTCTACTCTATCGAAATCAGGCATTGGATATTCAGTAGTAAATTCTTCACCTTTTAACTTCTTGATTAACATATCTACAGCTCTCTTAGATCCTCTGTCACTATCAAAGAAGTTCTTTCTTACACCATTTGGCATATATCCTTCTTCTTTTGATGCTCCTATAGGTTCCTTTTTACCTAATTTAAGTGCAAGAGGTGCCATAACTTTAACAGCGTCTCTCATACCTACTGCAGAGTTTCTAGTTGATACCATGTAAACTTTTTGTTTGAACATGTCAGCACCTGGGTTTTCTATATACATACCTGTTAAAGATGGTATTCCTAACTCATCTTGTACAGCTGTAGCTATAGTACCACAAGCAACACCGTATCTACCTGCATTAAATGCTGGTCCAGCTATAAACACATCTGGGTTATATTGTTTAACCATTTCTAAAACTTCTTTTTTAGCTTCTTCTAAGTTTTCATTGAAATAAGAGTCTCCACATATTACTGTAGCTACTATTTCAGCTTCTCCTTTAAATGCTGCATTAAAAGCAGCACCTGGCCCTACTACACCTTCTCTTACTTCAGGCTTTACATGAGCCATTTCTTCTCCACCTATTTGTGCGAAAAATTGATTTATATATTGAACAACTTTTATCATCTTCAAACCCCCCTCTCACTATCTTGCACTTAATTTATTAAATCCAAGTTCATTAGTAGCTCCAGTTATTACTTGAAGCTCTGCAACTATTGATCCATCTGGTTGTAAACTTCCATCAAATCCACCAGCTATAATATCTGCAACTTCAGCATATCCTATTACTTTATCCATTGGAGGAAGAGTAACAACCTCATTTGCATTACCTCCAGTAACAACTGCATTCGCTAAAGGATCAGCATCAGCTAATGATTGAGATTTTCCATCTCTACCAGCATATTCATCAGTAACTATAACTGTTTTTATTCCTTTTTCTTCTATCTTCTTACAGTTCATTATTAAGTCTGTGTCTGGGTTACCAAATCCTTCTTGAGTTATAACTACACCATCAACTCCTAAGAACTCTGCTAATTTGGCACTCCAGTTAGAAGATCTCTCTTTATCAGCAAGATAAACGTTTTCATTAGTAAGGATTACCCCTACAAAGTTTAACTCTTTACCATGCTTTTCAAATAAATCATGTATAACTGGGTTATTTAAGTGATGATAAGTTGTGTTTTTATCACATGCAGAAACACAGTTACCACTTACTACTGCACCATCCATTATTTCTGTTGGATTTATTAAAGTAGATATGGTTTTCTTAGCATCTACTCCATAAACATAAGTGTCATGTAATAATCCTTGAGTTTGAAGCATATACACATAAGCTACTCTTGGTAGTTCTGGATATTTTTTGTATCCTTCTATTATTGAATCTGTTTCATAAACTTCTACTTCGTCTGGAGTTATATCTTTAGCTAATTCTCCTAAGTATATAGCTGCTTTATATCCAGCGTATCTTACAGCTTCTTCGTGATTATGTTGTTTTAAACCGTCTACTGGTTCACAAACTACTACTAAGTTGTTTAATCCTGAGAAAGGTGTGTATTTAGCCCCTTCTCCACTCATATCTATTATTCCTTCTTGGAAACCTACTATTTTTCCTGTTGTTACTACAGCAGAACCTTTAAGTACATTAGTTTTTCCTGAGCCCACTGTTGTAACCTTATTTATCATACCTGGGAATATTCCTCCTGGCCCTTCAACTTTAACCCTTGGCTCTATAACATCTTTAACTGGCATAATACGAATACTATCACCTGGTTTTGCTATTTCTAAATCTACTGACTTAATATTCTCGTCTTCCATTAATAAGTCAATCAACTCTTGCTTATTAACATAAATAACTCCATCTTCTACTTTTGAAACATCAGAAAAACATATGTCTTTAATTTTTACATATCCTAATTCTAATTTCAAAAAAATCACCTCCAAAAAGTTTATTTACTTAAACTAGGTATTTATTTAAAAGCACCATAAGCGCTATTAAAACATATTACTTTTTATGGAATAATAAATTCTGCTAAATATACTATATTTACTTTGAAGTATACAAGCTTTTTACTTAAGGGCATTTTCAATTATTGATAAATCTACAATTTTAAAATCATCAATTATTCTATCTGTTAATTCAACAGTATAGTCTTTATCTTTTTTAAATTTGTCATATGTTAAAATTGCATTTTCAATAATTGTTAAAGATTTGTAATCTAGGGATTTTTTATAATCAGATATTAGGACTGATTTATATGGAGTTTCATTTGGTTTTATGCTACTAGATAGAGGATGAGTTAAAAGTATATAGCCTTCATGTACTCTATCCCTTACATAAAGTAAGATTTCTCTAAAGGAACATTCCTTATAATAAACCTTATAATCACTTTTATACATTTCATATACTTTGCTGTTGTTAGTTATTATCATTTTATATATCCCCCAGAATTTTTCTAATTTTTTGCAATAAAATAGCAGAAAGCCCCCTAGCTTTCTGCTCTGTATTTAACCTGAGAGTTTCCTCTATTTGAATAGAGTTGCCCCTTCGGTGCATATATATCGATAAAACTTGACGATGTCATGCTTTCCAGAGTTAAGTCGTACTACGGTCCTTTTGCCTGAGAGCATCCCCAATATTCGCTTTATATTGGCTTATTCCTTCGGCGCTTTTTACAAGTCTCTCCCGTAATAGTCATCCTTAATATATAATAGTTGTTTTATTACTCTATATTTCAGCTTGATTTCTACTTGCTTTATAATTTTTTTCTATCTTAGTTAGATTATAATTAATTTTATCTATAATAAGCAACACCTTTTTCTATATTTTTCCATGTTTTTTATTTTTTTCATATTTATTAATTTATTTATTCACAAACTTTCCTATACATTAAATATGGATAATTATACTATTTCTGGACCGGGAATATCATTTCTGTTACCAATTATGATAACTTTCTTGCTCTCTAATATACTCATTAGATATCCCCTCTACTCTATACTTTATTTCTATATGTTTACATTAAGTAAGATATGTGATAAAAATATTTTTTATATTCTCACTTAATGTAAACATTGTTTTAAATTCTACTCAAATACAGTTTGATCTTCTATTTCAGTTTGTAGTGCTTTAAAAGCCTTTGCTATAAGATTTCTTCTTATTTTCTTTTCTTCTTCTAATGTTAATGCTGGATTTCCAAGTGGATGAGGAATTGCTATTGCAGGAACTATTCTATTAGCTCCAACTGTTAAAGAAATTGGTACTACTGTACAAATGTGTACTACTGGTATTCCAGCTCTTTCTATTTCCTTTACCATCGTTGCACCGCAACGAGTACAAGTACCTCACGTACTAGTTAGAATTACAGCATCAACACCATCATCTTTTAACTCTTGAGCATATTTTGAAGCAAATCCTTTTGCATTGGCAACTGAAGTTCCATTACCTACTGTTGCATAATAATATCTATGAAATTCTCCTATTACACCTTGCTTCTCAAATTCTCTCATTACATCAACTGGTAAAACTCTGTTTGGGTCTGCATTTGCATAAACTGGGTCATACCCACCATGAGCAGTTTGGTGATCTTCGCAACTTAATTGTTTAAATCCTTCTAAATCATATTTACCGTATTTAGATGCACTTGAAGATTCTATATGATCTGGGTTTCCTTTTGGAACTATACCACCAGAAGTAACTAAAGCTATTTTAGCCTTTGATAAATCCTTAACAGCAGGATTTGGTTTTACTCTATCAAAATCAGGCATTGGATATTCAGTTGTAAATTCTTCACCTTTTAATTTCTTAATTAACATATCTACTGCTCTCTTAGATCCTCTTTCTTTATCAAAAAAGTTCTTTCTTATACCATTTGGCATATATCCATCTTCAATAGATGCACCTATTTTTTCACCCTTTGCAAGTTTGAGAGCAAGAGGAGCCATAACTTTAACAGCATCTCTCATTCCTACTGCAGAGTTTTTAGTAGGTACCATATAAACTTTATCCTTGAACATATCTGCACCTGGATTTTCTACATACATACCTGTTAATGAAGGTATATCTAAATCTTCTTTAACTGCTGTAGCTATAGTTCCGCAAGCAACACCATATCTTCCTGCATTAAATGCTGGACCTGCTATAAATACATCTGGATTATATTGTTTTACCATATCTAAAACAACTTTTTTAGCCTCTTCTATATTTTCATTGAAATAAGAGTCACCACATATAACTGTAGCTACTATTTCAGCCTCTCCTTTAAAGGCAGCATTAAAAGCAGCCCCTGGCCCAACTATGCCTTCTCTCACTTCAGGTTTAACATGAGCCATTTCTTCCCCACCTATTTGTGCGAAAAATTGATTTATATATTGAACAACTTTTATCATCTTCAAACCCCCTTTCTACCTATCTTGCACTTAATTTATTGAAACCTATTTCATTTGTAGAACCTGTAATAACTTGAAGTTCTGCAACTATTGAACCATCTGGTTTTAAACTACCATCAAATCCACCAGCTATAACATCTGCAACTTCTGGATATCCTATTACTTTATCCATTGGAGGAAGAGTAATTAATTCATTTGCATTTCCTCCAGTAACAACTGCATTTGCTAAAGAATCAGCATCAGCTAATGACTGGGATTTTCCATCTCTACCTGCATATTCATCAGTTATTATTACTGTTTTTATTCCTTTTTCTTCTATCTTTTTACAGTTCATAATTAGGTCAGTATCTGGATTACCAAATCCTTCTTCGTTGATTATTACGCCATCTACGCCTAGGAATTCAGCTAATTTTGCACTCCAGTTAGAAGACCTTTCTTTATCAGCAAGATAAACATTTTCGTTTGTTATTATTACACCAACAAAGTTTAACTCTTTTCCATGCTTTTCAAATAAATCATGAATAATTGGGTTATTTAAATGATGATAAGTTGTGTTTTTGTCACATGCAGAAACACAGTTACCACTTACTATCGCTCCGTCCATTACTTCTGTTGGATAAATTAAAGTAGATATAGTTTTCTTTGCATCTACACCATATATATAAGTATCATGTAATAAACCTTGAGTTTGAAGCATATATACATAAGCTACTCTTGGTAATTCTGGATATTTTTTATATCCTTCTATTATTGAATCTGTTTCATAAACCTCTGTTTCATCTGGAGTAATATCTTTTGCCAAATTTCCTAAGTATGTGGCTGCTTTGTATCCAGCAAATCTTAAAGCTGATTCATGGTTGTGTTGTTTTAATTCATCAATAGGCTCGCAAATTACTACTAAGTTGCAAAGCTTCGAAAATGGAGTGTATTTTGCACCTTCACCGCTCATATCAATAATACCTTCTTGGAATCCAACTATTTTACCTGTTGTAACTACTGCTGAACCTTTAAGTACATTAGTTTTTCCGCTACCTACAGTAGTAACCTTACTAATCATTCCTGGGAATATTCCTCCTGGTCCTTCAATCTTAACCCTTGGTTCTATAACATCTTTGACTGGCATTATACGTGTACTATCCCCAGGTCTGGCAATATCTAAATCAACAGATTTAATATTTTCATCTTCCATTAATAAGTCTATTAATTCTTGCTTATTAACATAGATAACACCATTTTCTACTTTTGAAACATCTGAAAAGCATATGTCATTTATCTTTACATATCCTAATTCTAATTTCAAAAAATCACCTCCAAATATTTTAATTTGTAACTAGGTTTAACATCATTATTTAAAAGCCCTGCTAAGGCTTATAAATCATTTTTATTTAAATCTTTTGAAATATCTTATATACGACATGGTGATAGGTGGGTTAAAATAATAAATTTTTGCAACAAAAAAAGCAGAAAGTAAGATAGCTTTCTGCTCTGTATTTAACCTGAGAGTTTCCTCTAAAAGAGTTGCCCCTTCGGTGCAATATGCCTTATCATGTTGTATTATTTGCTTTCCAGAGTTAAGTCCTACTACGGTCCTTTTGCCTGAGATCATCTTTAGCACTCGCTTAGTACTAAATTATTCCTTCGGCTCTTAATTAAATAAGTCTCTCCCGCAGTAATCAACCTTAATAATATGCATTTTTATTAACATATTTATTTACTAGAAAAATGAAATATAAAAATTTTTCAATTATTTATTTTTTTTATATTAATTATATTATATAAATATTTTCTATAATTTTCAATAAGTTTTCTAACTTTTTATAATAATAAAAAAGGAATATCGCATTTACATGTGATACTCCTTTCTAAAATGTGGTTAAGTCATTAAACTAAGCGTCTAATGTAGTATTTCCTTCTTTCATAATTTTCATTACATTAATATATCTTATATTACCTAAATATTAAAATATATATTTTAATATTTACCTTTACTATTATCATCAGCTAAAATCTTTTTCATTATTACAAGACCAAAACTTTCCCCAAACTTAGTCCCTATATCCGATATGGTGCCACATGTTCTAAATCCATTAGTATGATAATATCTTACACCTAATCTATTTTTTGTAGGAATAATAGCTAAAATATTTTTTATGTCTAACTGTCTTGCATCTTCTTCTAACTTTTTCAAACAATAATCTCCTATGCCTAATCCCTTTACTTCATAAGCTAAAAAACAATTAATTACAGCTGTTTCTTTAAATGTACTATAATTCTTATACGAATTTAAGAAGCAAAACCCTACTACTTTATCACTGTTTTTTACTACATAGGCTGGATATCCATTTATTTCTGATGTTAGCTTATCAAAAAATCTAGATGGTAATCGACTTCCTGGATAAGCTGCATAAGTGTTTTCAATATAATAATTATAAATTTCCATTACTTCTTCTTTGTATTTATCCGTTAATTTATCAAAGGTAACTTTCATTATTATTCGCCTCCTTATATTTACAATTCTATATATAACTCATTTAACACATTATTTAACCTTTTGTCTTTTATATTAAATATTCACAAAAAAAATTAGTATGCATTTTTTTTCGCATACTAATTAATTTTCTAAATATTAAATTTCTCTTGCTAATTTTGCTCCTCCAAATATACCTGCATCATTTCCTAATGTTGCTAATTTAAACGTTGTATCAGTAGTCGCATGAAAGGCATTTTCCGAGTAATATTTTTTTATATTATCCAATAATATATCTCCTGCTTTTGAAACTCCACCACCTATGACAAAGACTTCTGGATTACAAACACAAGCTATATTTGATAAAGCACGGCCTAAGATAGAGCTAAACTTTTCTACGACTTTTATAGACAATTCATCATTCTCTTTAGCAAAATCAAATACATCTTTAGCCGTAATATTTTCAATATTTCTTAATTTAGACTCACAACTTTCTTTTTCTAAAATTTCTCTTCCTAATCGTGCTATTCCAGTTGCTGAAGCATATTGTTCTAAACAACCTTTTCTACCACAGTTGCAGCTTATTTTTTCATGAGGATTTACGGTCATATGACCAATTTCTCCACCAGAACCAGTATCTCCAGCTATTACGTTATTATTTATAATAACTCCTCCACCTACTCCAGTTCCTAAAGTAACCATTATCATATTTTTGTAACCTTTTCCTCCACCCTTATACATTTCACCAAGTGCCGCAATATTTGCATCATTTGCTACTTTTACAGGAACGTTTAGCATTTCTTCAAAATTTGTTGCCACATTAAATACTTGCCATCCTAAATTTACACTTCCTAATATGGTTCCATCGTCTTTTACAGGTCCTGGCACTCCAACTCCAGCTCCTAATACTTCATCTTTATATATACTTTTTTCTTCTAATACCCTGTTTATTGACTTCGTAATATCAGATAAAATGTATTTTCCATTGTCAATTTTTCTAGTTTCAATTTCCCACTTATGCAATAATTCACCTTCATTATTAAATAAACCAAGTTTTACTGTAGTCCCACCTATATCAATTCCTAGAGAATATTTCTTCATAATACCCCTCCTATTTGCTGTATATATTTATATTTTAAATATTCCTATTATATAAAACCTTACTTTTCATTTTATCTACTAAAGATTCTTTTTCAATTAACTTAGTGTTTATTATATAATACTTTTTACCTGTTTTTTTGCTTTCTAATATATCCATCATTACTTTAGCTACGTATTGACCTAAATATCTCCCATTTGCCTCATGTATGGACTTCTCATCTTCATCTTCAAAGAACAATGCATTTTCTAAATCTTGATTTATACTTACTGAAACAAAAGGAAATTCCATATCCTTTAAAAACTCAGTTGTGATTTTATCTTCTTCCTCGTGAAATAATAAAATTCCTTCAACAAAGTTGCTTTGTATAAACCTATTAATCCAGGTATCATCATCTTCTTTAAAAGCATACATGATAAAATAATCTCTATCTTTTGCACAATTGCTTATACCTCTAAAAACTTGAAGAAAGAAAGGATGGTAAAAGGAATCACAAATCCATTGTGGTATAATTACTGCTAATATCTTCGTTCTTTTGTTTGCCAGACCTCTCGCCATTTCATTTGGGACATAATTTAGTTTTTTTACTGCATCCCAAACCTTTGTTTTTGTCTTTTCACTAATTTTGCTACTATCCGAAAGTACTCTAGATACTGTGGAAACAGCAACATTAGCTTCTTTTGCTACATCTTTGATTGTAACTTTCATCCTCGTCTCCCCAATTTATATAACATTTTTAATTCATTGTAACTATATTCTTCTTAATTATATTATATTTTAAGTTATAATCAAATACTTCTCCTTAGGAAGTTTCATTCTAATATAAAAATCTTTACCATTTTTGTACTAAAAAAGCCCTCTTTTCTATTTCTTAATTACTTAAAAAGAGGACCTTGTTTTAAAATATTATATTTATATATTCCTTACAGTTAGGACACTTATCACCTTTAATATGAGAATTTGTTGTGTAAATATCCCTAGTTACAAGATTATATCCACAATTTGGACAATAGGTGTTATTATCTACACCTGATACATTTCCCACATACACATAGTTTAAATATTTTTTAGCTTCTTCTTTTGCCTTCATAATATTTTCCACTAATGTGGGCTGATTTTTCATTTTATAGTTTGGAAAATATCTACTTAAATGAAGAGGAATGCTTTTATCTATAGCTGATAAAAACTTTGCTATTTCCACTATTTCTTCTACAGAATCATTTTCATCACTAACCATTAAAGTTGTTATTTCTACATGAGTATATTTACTAGCTATTTTTATAGTTTCTAAAACAGGTTCTATTGTAGCACCACAAATTTCATTATAATATTTTTGTGTAAATCCTTTTAAATCTATATTCATTGCATCTATAAAAGGCAAAATCTTTTTTAAAGGCTCTTTATTTACAAATCCATTAGTCACTAAAATTATACTAATGCTTTTATCGTACTCTTTTATTTTTTTAGCTACATCATAAACATATTCATACCACATAAAAGGTTCATTATAAGTAAATGCTATACCCACATTGTTTGGTATATTTATTATTAAATTTATAAGTTTATCTATATCAATAAACTCTGATGAAGGTTTGTTCTGTGATATTTCATAATTTTGACAAAAACTACAACTCATATTACATCCAAAGGTTCCTACAGATAAAATATCCCTTCCTGGTTTAAAATGATACAAAGGCTTTTTTTCTATTGGATCCACATTGATAGAAGTTACATCTCCATAATTCATAACAATAGGTATATTATTTTTTACAGTTCTAAGTTTACATGCTCCAAATTTTCCTTCCTTTAAAGAACAGTTATGAGGACAAAGATAACATTTTATATAATTTCCATCTGCTTTATAAAATCTTAATTTTTCTTCCATCTATTCACCTTCTTTGTATCTTGTCACTTGAAATCTTTCTATTTCATATTTTTCATTTGGGTTTATACCAGCTTTTTCACAAGCTATTTGAAGTTGATAATCTACAGTGTCTACTCCTTCTAAATCTGGAAGTAAAAGTCCTTTTTTATGATCTTGAATAACTATAACGCCATATTTTTTAGGATCTAATTCTTCTTTTGTAGATTTATGTGGTCTACTAAGTACATCTACTGATATATCTATGTCTAACAGTTCATTTTCTGTGACCCTAGGAAATCTTGGATCATGAATGGCGGCTTCCACCGAATTTTTTATTATTTCTTCTGCTATGGAATCTGTTGTTGGCAAGAAAGTTCCAATACAACCTCTTAAATTTCCAAATTTTTTAAGAGATACAAATACTCCACCTTTTTCTTTGCTAAGTTCTTTTGGCAGTTCACTTGGTTTTGCTATAAGATGACCATAAGTATAATAATGATTTAAACTTTCCCTAGCTAATCTTACATATAAGTTACTGCTTGATATTTTTTTATTATAAAGTTCAGTTTTCATATTAATTAATTCTTCAAAATTACTATGGTTTTTTAACTCATTATGAAAAGCCATGACTCCATATCCTACTCCAAAGGGTCCTTCATAAGATAATAGTTTGCCTCTAACTTCTTCTCCTTCCATAGCTCCAAGCATTATAAATACGGATCTTAATCCACATTCTCCTGCACATTCTACCATATATTTATCCATATTAAATATGCTTAGCACATCACCTTTTTGTAAATTATCCAATAGTAACTCATCAAACTTTGAGCCTTCTGGTGAATACTCATAAGGTCCATCCTCACTTAATCTATGAGACAAATCTCCACTTGCAATTAACACAGTATTTTTATTAAGATTCTTAGCAATTTTTCTTATTGCCATACCAAACCTATACAGCTCAATGTCGCTAAGAGCTGCATATGTAACATGAACTATTTTGTATTTTTTATAATACTTATTTATAAAATACATAGGTATCATAGCTCCATGATCTAGCTCATATTCTCTATTAAATTTTCTTAAAATGTTTGAATCTATTCCTGCTACTGGTATATTTTCTGCATTACAAATATTAATCAACGCTTCATTAAATTCTTTATCAATTCTTCCTTCTATGTAAGTGTCAAAGTCTCTAAACTGGCTAAAATCTCCCTTTATATGTTCTTCATTGGAAATTACAAGAGCATCTGAAAACATAGTTCCATGAGGAGTTATAATTACTACAGTTTCTGGCTCTAAGTTACTTATTTCTTCTCCTACCTGATTACAAGCATCAATAGTGTTTTGTATTTCTCTTTCTTGTCCCTTACCCACTGATGGGATTATCAAAGGTGGATGGGGCATTAAATAATATCTTAGTATATTTTCCATAATATACACCTCACTTTATATTTAAAATATGTCCTTTTATTATTTTGCCTCTTTTTTTAAGTAATATTTTTAAAGACAAAAAAAATACTTATTATAGATGTTTTAGAATTGTATCAAGATACCCTCTTTTTTTCTATAATAAGGTTTGAAATTTCATTTTCACTTCTTAATAATTTTTTAGTGCTCGTAGATAAAAAGAGGCTATGAAATTTAATTAAATTTCATAGCCTCTTAAAGTATGTTTGCATTATAATTTTAATCTTTTAGCCAGATGAGTATATTATTTTATCGCCTTTGCTATTTCGTCAATCATTATATTTGTTGATTCTATCCCACCAGTCATTGTATACCATACTACAGAATTTAAGTATACTATCTTATCATTTTTAGCAACATCTGTTTTGTTCATTATTTCATTATTAAATAAAGTTTGTGCACTTTCACCTTTACCTGTTACTGAGCCTCTATCTATAACAAACACATAATCTGAATTATTTTCTAAGAAATATTCAAATGTTATTTGTTGTCCATGAGTAGATTCCTCTATATTTTTATCTAATTGTTTAAATCCTAAGTCACTATATACTATTCCATATCTTGAAGCTTGTGAGAATAAACTTACACCACCTTCATTTGCCATAACTACTGATCCTGATATTCCTTTTTCACTTACTACCTTATTTAAATCTGCTACTTTCTTTTCTATTTCATTTAATGCTTTTTTTACTTCATCTTGTTTATCAAATAAATTTCCTAGATCTGTTACAACAGTTGAAAATGAATCCATGTAGTTTTCACCATCTACTTCTAAATAAACTGTTGGAGCTATTTCTGTAAATGAATCTATTTGTTCTGCCTGTCTTCCACCTATTATTATTAAATCTGGATTTAATGCTTCTACTGCTTCAAAATCAGGTTCTTTTAAATCACCAACATTTGCATATTTATCGTCTGCATAAACTGATAATATCTCTGGTAAAGTTCTGCTCTTAGGTAATCCAACTATATCAACATCTAAATTCTTTAATATATCTGCCATACCATAATCAAATACTACTATTCTTTTTGGATTTTTATTTAATTCAACTTTTTCCCCATTGGCATCAGTCACTGATACTGTAGTTGTTGCTTTACTATCTGTCTCAGTTTTTTTTTCTTTTTTTATTCCTATTGAGAATATCCCTATTATTGCTACTAGAGCTATACTAATTATTATTGCTATTTTTTTGTTCATTTTGTCATCTCTCCTTTTTGATATAAATAATCATTATCATTTATTTTGTATTTTTTTACTGGCATATAAGCCAGTATATTTTAGACCTTATTAGAAATAGATACTTATTTTATTACCATCTATTTCTTCAACTTTAAAATCCATTTCATAAATATTCTCTAAAGTCTCTCTATTAATTATTTCATCTACAGTTCCTTCCTTTGCAACAACTCCATTTTTTAAACATATAATATAGTCTGAGTAACAAGATGTAAAGTTGATATCATGCATAACAAGTATTATTGTTTTGCCTAAATCATCACAAAGTTTTCTAAGAACTTTCATCATTTGAACAGAATTGTTCATATCTAAGTTATTAAGTGGCTCATCAAGGAAAATATACTCTGTACCTTGAGCTATAACCATTGCTATATAAGCTCTTTGTCTTTGTCCACCACTTAGTTCATCTAGATATTTGTCTTGTATATCAGTAAGCCTCATATAGTCTATAGCTTCTTCAACATATTTCATATCTTCTTCTCTTAGTTTTCCACCACAATATGGAAATCTACCAAAACTTACTAGCTCTCTTATTGTAAGTCTAATATTAATATTATTAGACTGTTTTAATATGGCTATCTTTTGAGACAATTCTTTTTTATCCCAACTTTCAAGTTCTTTTCCTTCTATAAAAATTTGTCCACTATCTCTTTTCATAAGTCTTGTTATCATGGAAAGAGCAGTACTTTTACCAGCTCCATTAGGACCTATAAATGAAGTTATCTTTCCTTTTTTTATTTTAAGAGATACATCGTGTACCACATTTTTATCATTATACTGTTTACTTAAATTTCTTACTTCAATCATATTCTGCTCTCCTTATAAAGTAGATACATAAAGTAAATTCCACCTATCATATCTATTATTACACTAACTGGTGTAGTTAAATGCAATACTCTTTCTATCATTAATTGACCAAATACTAAAGCAAATATACTAACAAGTGCTGATACAATTATTAAATAGCTATGTTTATATGTTTTCATCATTTCACGAGTAACATTTGCAACTAATAATCCTAAAAATGTTACTGGTCCAACTAAAGTTGTTGATACTGCTATTAATACGGAAATAATTATTAATGATTTTTTCATTAGCTTATCATAATCCACACCTAAGTTTATAGCTTGATCTTTTCCTAAGCTCATTACATCAAAATATTTAATATCATCAACTACAAAAGGAATTATCAAAAGTATTACTATTATTGATAAAAGCAATATGTCCACATTTACATTACTAAAGCTTGCAAATAATTTTGACTGAAGTACTAAATATTCATTTGGATCTATTATCATTTGCATAAATGAGGATAAACTTCTAAAGAATGTTCCACAAATCATTCCTACTAATAATACAAACATTATATTAGCATTTTCTCTTTTGAATACTATTTTGTATAAGGCCATAGAACCCATAATCATAAGTATTACACATATCAAGAAGTTTAACTTTGAGTTTGATGAAAATGCACTACTGGAGCCAAAAACAAATATTATTACCGTTTGTATTGCTACATATAATGAATCTATTCCCATTACACTAGGTGTTAGTATTCTATTATCTGTTATAGTCTGAAATATTATTGTTGAAAAACCAATACATCCACCTGTAACTACTATTGCTATTAATTTTGGTATTCTTTTTGATAAAGCAAATTCCATACTTCCCGAATTAATTTCTAGAGTTAAGAATAATACACAAGAAATTAAAATTAATAAAGATAAAATAACTATAGGCATATTTAAATTTTGTTTTTTATTTTTTATATTTTTATTTAGACAACTTTTATTTTCTAAATTAGCTTGCATATGACTTCCTCCTTAATATTAAATAAAGGAACATGGCACTTCCTATAACTCCAACTGTAAGTCCAACAGAAAGTTCATATGGATAAATTATTACTCTAGCTGCTATATCACAAACTAAAACAAATATTGCTCCAAATAATGCTGTATCCCATATATTTTCATGAACATTATCACCTTTATATAAAGAAACTATATTGGGAACAATTAATCCTATATAAGGAATTTCTCCTGCTGTGATTACCACACATACTGTGACTATTGAAACTATTACAAGACCAAGATTAACTATTTTTTTGTAATCAAGTCCTAAATTTGTTGCAAAGTCTTCTCCCATTCCTGCCACTGTGAATTTATGAGCAAATATAAATGCTAAAATCATAAGTGGTATGGCTAAATATAATAATTCATAATTTCCCTTTAAAATCATGGAGAAATTACCTTGCATCCAAGCACCAACATTTTGCATTATTTCAAATTCATATCCTATGTAAGTTGTTATGGATCCTATTATATTTCCAAACATTATACCAACCAGTGGTACAAATATTATATTTTTAACTTTTAAATTTCTTAAAAATGTCATAAATATCAATGTTCCCCCTAAAGCAAATACAAAAGATATCATAGCTTTTTGCATTGTTGTTGCTCCTGGCATAAGGACCATAGCTATAACTATTCCTAGCTGAGCAGAATCTATAGTAGCTCCTGTGGTTGGAGAAACAAATTTATTTTGACTTATTTGTTGCATGATTAACCCACATATACTCATAGAACTTCCTGCCATTAATATGCTTATTAGTCTAGGAAATCTACTTACTATCATAAGATGTATAGCGTCTTGATCTCCACTTAAAATATTTATTATATTTATATTCTTAGCCCCTAAAAATATAGAAACTAAAGATAATCCAATTAACATTATGATTAAATATCTTTTTTTCATTTTCAGCTCCTGTTTCATCTTTTTTTGAAATTGCATTTCATATTCATATGATATTCATTATCATTTTGATATTTATATCATACAGTAATTGATAATAATTTTCAATACCTATTTTGTAATTTTATTAATAGTTTTGTGTTAATTTATTAATATTTGTAATTTACCCATTAAAAAACACCCTGATTTTTATAAATCAGAGCGTTTTATCCTAGTTAAACATAATATCAATTTTCTCTATATTATAACTATTATTTTCAATAGTCATAATTATAAAGTTTATAGGCAGATTAAATCGTCTTTTCCCACAACTACCTGGATTTAACCAGAGTATTTCTTCTATTTTATCACAAAAATATTTGTGAGAATGTCCAAAAATAATTACATCCACAGATTTCAAATTTGATGAAATATCTTTTTTATTATGCACCATATAAAAGTTAATATTTCCTATATTAAAATATAATTCTTTTGGTAGTTCTTCTGCCCACTCGCCTTTATCATTATTACCTCTCACCACATATACAGGAGCTATTTTTTTCAATTCCTTTAGAACATCTTCTGAGCTAATATCACCACCATGTACTATATAGTCACATTTTTTCAAATAATTGATTACTTCTTCTCGTAATAATCCATGAGTATCTGATATAATACCTACCATATATTTTTCTTTCAATTTATTTTTCACCTTCTATTTGTTCAAATTCATTTTCCTTTACTGTATCTTGTTCTTAATAATATTCTTACAATTTATTTTTTATTGTTTCATAATTAAATTGTATTTTGAATCATAATGTAGACACAAATCATTACAAATGCGTTTATTAATCTTAGTTAAAGCTTCATGATATTCTTTATACTTAGGTGATAATAAAATCATATTTGAAATAAATATATCGTTATAACCGCTATCTTGTAAGCGCTGCATAAACTTTCTCTGTAAAATAAATGCAGGATGATATTTAAAAAAGAAACTATTTTTTACTTTTACACCTCTTGCAATCTGTTCTTTTAACTTTTCATATCCTTCATCATTTATATTTATATATTCTTTAGTTTTAGCATCTATTTGTTCTACCATTTGGGTCATATCTTGCTTAGGTAATAATTTATACATGATAAAACTGTTAATTTTCATCAATAAAGGTATTTTAATTTCTGCATTATCCCAAAATTCAATTATTCTTCTATATGCATCCTTTTGCTCTTTTGTTTCAATTTTTATTTGCAAATAAGGCATAAAATGATTCATGAAATAATAACCATAAAATCCTGGGATCATATCTTGTATTGCTTTACCTAAAGTTTCATAGTCTAAGTTTTCGTATATTTCTTCCACGTCATTGTTATCAATAAATCTTTTTAAAGATTCTGCTTCGTTTTTATAATCTTTAAGTTTGTTTATTTTTTCTTTATATATATTTTCTAAGAATTGCTTATCTTTATTTTCAAGCAAAATCTTAATATCTTTTATGCTAATACCCAGCTTTCTATAAACAGAAATTTCTTTTAAAATTTTTATATCTTCTTCAGTATAATTTCTATATCCATTTTCATCTTTACTGACTGACAGAAGTCCTTGTTCCTCGTAATATTTAATTGCACGCTTTGTCAAATCAACAACTTGAACAACTTCATTTATTTGCATATTCTTCACCCCTTACTACTTATTTTACACAAATTATATTGCTGTACGTAAGGTGTAAGTCAATAAGTTTCTATCTTAATATTCATCTTTTTATAAATTCTTATTTTACTCTAAGGTATAATTCCAAATTAGTATGAGGAATAAAACTTGCTATCCTCATTTTGTGCCTCCGTTTGTATATTAAAAAAGCAATGGAATACCATAAGTTCCCTTGCTTTTTTACTTTCACTTAGTTACAAACTAGTTGTGATTCTTGTGTATTTTATAATTCTTCTCCATTACTTGTTATTACTTGCTTATACCAATGAAATGATTTTTTTCTACTTCTTGAAAAATCTCCACTTCCATCATCATATTTATCAACATAAATGAACCCGTATCTTTTAGCCATTTCTCCTGTAGATGCACTTACTAAATCTATACATCCCCATGGAGTATATCCCATTAAATCAACTCCATCTTCTACAGCTTCTTTCATTTGTTCAATATGCGCTTTTAAATATTCTATTCTATAATCGTCATTTATACTTCCATCATCTTCTTTTTTATCATAAACCCCAAGTCCATTCTCCACTACCATCAATGGAATTTGATATCTATCATAAATTTCATTTAATGAATAACGAAGACCTTTAGGATCTATTTGCCATCCCCAATCACTTGCTTTTAAATATGGGTTTGTTGCTCCTCCTAATATATTCCCATTTCCTTTTAATGCCTCTTTATCAGTAGTTGCACATACAGACATATAGTAGCTAAACGTATAAAAGTCTACACATCCATTTTGCAGAATTTCTTCATCTTTATCTTCCATTTTTATTTCTATATTATTTTCTATAAAATAGCGCTTCATATAAGTTGGATACTTCCCACGAACATGTACATCACCACAAAAATAATTCATGATTCTATTCTTTTGTTGTGCCTCAACTACATCATCTGGATTACAAGTATATGGGTAAGTAGTTGCATATAATATCATACATCCAACTTTATAATTTGGATCTATTTCATGAGCTAACGTGACAGCTTTTGCACTTGCTACTAATTGATGATGTAATCCTTGAAATCTAAGTTGTGGTATATCCACTTGATTTGTAAAATCTGTAGTTCCTTCATTTAGTATTCCTTGAGATAAAAATCCTCCCATAGGCATTGTTCCTGAGTTAATTTCATTAAACGTTAGCCAGTATTTTACTTTGCCTTTATATCTTTTAAAAATCACTTCACAATATTTTGTAAATATATCTATCATTTCTCTAGAAGCCCATCCATTATATTTTTGACATAAAGCAAATGGTACTTCATAATGTGAAATTGTTATTAAAGGTTCAATTCCATATTTCACACATTCATCTATAACATTATCGTAGAATTTAAGTCCAGCTTCATTAGGACAAGTATCATCTCCATTAGGAAATATTCTGCTCCATCCTATAGAAAATCTAAATACTTTAAATCCCATTTCTGCAAATAAGGCTATATCTTCTTTATATCTGTGATAAAAGTCTATTGCTTCATGAGAAGGGTAAAATGTACCTTTCTCTATCTCTTTAGTTATTCTTTTACTCCTTGTATGAGAACCACCTGTACACATATCTGAACAAGAAGGTCCCTTTCCGTCTATATTCCAAGCTCCTTCAAATTGGTTTGCAGCAGTAGCTCCTCCCCATAAAAAATCTCCTCTAAATCCCATTTTAATATCCTCCTAATTATGATAAATCTTCTCCATTTGTTTCTATAACTTTTTTATACCAGTAGAATGATTTCTTTTTACTTCTTTTTAGTGTTCCCTTTCCTTCATTATCTTTATCTACATAAATATATCCGTAACGCTTTTTCATTTCACCTGTTGATGCACTTATTAAATCTATACATCCCCATGAAGTATATCCTAATAAATCTACTCCATCTAATTCCACTGCATCTTTCATTGCTTTTATATGCTGACGTAGATACTCTATTCTATAGTCATCATTTATTTCTCCATTTTCATCAGGAGTGTCTATAGCTCCTAGACCATTTTCTACTATAAATAGTGGCTTTTGATATCTATCATATAAAGAGTTCATTGTTATTCTAAGTCCAAGAGGATCTATTTGCCATCCCCATTCACTAGCTTTTAGGTATGGATTTTTTAATGTTGCAAACACATTACCTTCTGTATTAGCATTTATTTTTGGATCAGCACTTGTTAATCTTGAAGAATAATATGAGAATGATATAAAATCCACAGTATTTTCCCTAAGTATTTTTGCATCTTCATCCTTAATTTTTATATTTATTCCTTTACGCTCTAATTCTTTTAAAGCATATGCTGGGTAATATCCTCTTGATTGAACATCTATAAAGAAATAGTTTTCTCTATCCTTTTCCATAGATTTAAATACATCTTCTGGATCACATGTATTTGCATAAGTATTTCCAGCTGCCAACATACATCCTATTTTGAAACTTGGATTTATTTCATGAGCAAGTTTTGTTGCTAAAGCACTAGCAACTAATTGATGATGAGCTGCTTGATATTTTACAGCTTCTTCATTGTCTCCTTTTTCAAAGTATAAACCAGCTCCCACAAAAGGAAGATGCAACAACATATTTATCTCATTAAAAGTTAACCAATACTTGACCTTTTCTTTAAATCTTGTAAATATTGCATTACAATATTTCACATATAAATCTACTAATTCTCTACTTTTCCAAGAACCATATTTTTCAACCAAATGCATAGGCACATCAAAGTGACATATTGTAACTAAAGGTTCTATTCCATATTTTATACATTCATCAAATAGACCTTCATAAAACTTTAATCCCTCTTCATTTGGAATATCTTCTTCCCCTGTTGGAAATATTCTAGTCCAAGATATTGATAATCTATAGCATTTAAACCCCATTTCAGCAAATAAGGCTATATCTTCTTTGTAATTATGGTACATATCTATTGCCATATGCGATGGATAATAATGTTCTTCATCACACTCAAACATTTTCATTTTTCCAAGTCCAACAGGAAATCTATCTTCCCCAAAAGGTTGAACATCTACATTTGATAGTCCTCTACCACCTTCTTTATATCCACCTTCACATTGGTTAGCAGCTGTAGCTCCTCCCCATAAAAAATCTTTTCTAAGTCCCATTTCAGCTACCTCCACATCAATCTTATAGGTCAAAAGCATTAGTAGACTAATGCCTTTGACATTTATATTTAAATTATTATGATTATTTATTTTACTAAGCAATTACCTTTATTAATTCATCTTTTTCATTAACTGTTTTTCTTTGTACCTCTATTATTTCCAAATAGTCAGAGTGATTAGTTATTATTACTGGAGTTTCCAGACAGTATCCTTCTTTAATTATTTCATCTTTATCAAAAGTTATTAAAGTTTGTCCTTTTTTAACTTTATCTCCTACTTTAAAAGATGTTTCAAAATATTTTCCTTCTAATCGAACAGTATCTAATCCTATATGAACTAAAACTTCACATCCATTTTCAGACACCATGCCTATTGCATGTTTTGTTGGGAATAGAGTCATTATTGTTCCATCAAAAGGAGCTACAACTTTTCCTTCTTTAGGCACTATAGCTACACCTTTACCTAAAACTCCAGAAGCAAAAGCATCGTCTTTTATTTGAGCTAATGGCTTAACCTCTCCTTGTATTGGACTATAAACAATATCTATTTTTGATTTTATTGCTCTTTTTGGTTCTACTATTGTTGTATCCTCTTCAGTTTCATCTTTCCAAAAGAAGAATGTTAAAACAAAACCTGTTACCACTGCAACACCTATACATATAATTGCAGCTATTGCTCCTTTAGCATCATTTGTTGCTGGATTTATATAACTTGGTATTCCAAATATACCAAGTCCACCCATTATATATAGCTTTGCATTCATTAGTCCCATAACTAAACCACCTAATGCTCCTCCTATACAAGAAAATATAAATGGTTTCTTTTTAGGTAATGATATACCATAGATTGCTGGTTCAGTAACTCCACATATTCCTGATATTACTGCAGGTATACATAACTCTTTTAATTTTTTGTCTTTTAACTTAAAATACATTGCTGCAACAACTGCTGTTTGTGCAAATGATGGTGCAAATGCTCCTACTAAGATAGTATCAAATCCCATAGTCATTGTATTTGTAATTGCAATTGGTATAAGACCCCAATGTAATCCAAACAGAACAAGTATTTGCCAGAAGAATCCCACTAGTGCTCCACATATTACTGGTGATAAATTATATAATCCTAAAAATAGGTTTCCAACTATATTTGATGCAAATGTTGCTATAGGTCCAACTATCATAAAACCAAGTGGTAAAGATATTAATAGTACAAACATTGGTACAAAAAAGTTTTTAATTACATCTGGTATTATTTTTGTGGCTAATTTTTCTACTTTTGAAGCTAAATAAGCTATTAAAATAACTGGTATTACTGTTGAAGTATAATTCATTGCTATTACTGGAATTCCTAAGAAAGTAAAGTAAACCGGAGATTCAAACATTGTTCCTGAGAACAAAGTATATAAAGGTTTACCTACAGACAATGCTGTTGCTTGTATACTTGGATAACATAATGCTGCTCCTATTAACATTCCTACAAATGGTTTCAATCCAAATTTTTTAGCAGCTGTATATCCTAAAATTACTGGCATGTATTGGAATATACTATCTCCAATTGCATTTAAAATTAGATATGTTCCACTGGTTGCAGTATATAAACTTAAGAATACAAATAAAGCATTAAATCCTTTGATCATACCCGCTGCACAAAGTACTCCTAATATTGGTTGGAACACACCTGATATTATATCTATAAACTTATTAAATATCCCTTGGGGTGCATCATCGACTTGATTTTGTGTATCGCCTCCTAATCCAGCGATTTCACATACATCGGCATATACATCTGGTACGTGATTTCCTATGACAACTTGATATTGTCCACCACTTTTCATAACTGTAACTACGCCATCCATTTTCTTTAACACTTCATCATTGGCCTTAGACTCGTCTTTTAACTTAAATCTAAGTCTTGTGATACAGTGTGTTAAACTGTTTATATTTTCCTTTCCTCCGACATTTTTAACAATGTCTTTTGCTAGTTGTGAGTATTTTCCCATTTTACTCTCCTCCATTTTTCTTTTAATATTTGTGTGAAAATATGAAGGTTTGGCCAACTTAATGTCACCATCCAATGTGTTAGTTATGCTCTGCTAACAACTTTTTCTATATGAATTGTTAAATATAATTTTTCTTCATTTGCTAATACATAATTATATTTTTCTTCTATAAATGAAGATATTTTTTCAACACATTCATATGAATTTTTATATTTAACTTTGATTACATCTAGTAAACCATCGTCTTCCTCACCTGTATAGCTTTTTCCATTAAGAAGCCTTTCTGCAAAAAACTTTAGATGAGTTATAAATCGATAATAGTAAACTGATTCTTCATCAAAGGAAACACCAAAATAGTATTTTACTATATTAGATACTTCTTGCATTATTTTAGTTATCTTATAAACAACTTTAATATCTTGATCTTTTTCTGCATTTACAATATGTAAAGCTATAAATCCAGCTTCATCATCAGGTAGCCTTACATTAAATCTTTTCTCTATTAAATCAAGTGATTTCATTCCTATAGCAAATTCTTCTTTATAAAATCTTCTAGTATCCCATAATACTGCATTTTTTACAGCAACACCTTCTTTAAATCTTTCTATGGCAGTATGGATGTGATCTGTCAGGGCTATATAAATTTTATCATTTAATTTTTTACCTAAAGAAAGTTTTGCATATGATATAATATCATCCGTTAATGTCATATACTCCATAGGAATATCTGCAATTAATTGTTGAAATTTTGATAATGTGTCTTTATCTGAAAGAGTATAAACTTTATCAATAGATTCTTTAGGTACTATATCACCTATTTTTTTCTTAAAAGCTATACCCTTTCCCATTGCTACAACTTCTTCATCTTTTTCATTTTTAGTCAATATCACATTATTATTTAAAATTTTTTCAATAATCATTACAGTTACCCCTTCCTAAATTTTTCATAAAAAAAACCTATTTATGCACACAAAATTTCTCCTTAGTATTTGTGTAATAAATAGGTTTAGCTTGTACTTAAACAATCACTATCCTTAAAATATTTTTAGTTATTATTTAAACTAATAATACCAGGATTACGTTTTCTAGTCAATTTATTTTTTATTATTTGTATAAAATTATTATTTTTTATCTTTTTTAACTTTTACTTTTTTCTTTTTAACTATAATTTCTTTATTATTTCTTAAAAACTTATCCCCTTTGTAATTTAAAATGTCCACATAAGAGCAGATATCTTTTACTTCAATCACTCCAATATCTTCATTATTTATTCCATCAATATTACTAAAAGCTCCAACTATATCAATAACTCTTATTTTCTTTTTCTTCCCCACATTAAGATATATTTTCGTAATTTCTTCATTAGTATTTTCTTTTTTGTTTACTTTTTTATTTTTTAATAAATCATTTTGAAGTTTATTAAATTTAATTTTTCCTTCAGTTGATTTATCTTTATCAATATAATTTATTTTTTCAATCTCATTTCCTGTATATTCTTCAATATCAGTTAAATATTTTTCTTCTTTAGAAGATACTATGGTAATAGATTTTCCTAATTTATCTACTCTTCCTGTTCTTCCAATTCTATGAACATAGTTTTCCTTGTCCCTTGGTACTTCATAATTTATTACTAAGGAAACATCATCAATATGAATTCCCCTAGAAGTAATATCACTACTTACTAAAATATTAAATTTTCCTTCTTTAAAATCTTTAATAATAAAAAGTCTTTTATCTTGAGACATATCTCCATGAATTCTTCCTACTAAAAACTTTTCTTTTTTCATGTTTTGATAAATCTCTTCTACTTTATCTCTTGTATTAAGAAAAATAATTGTAGAATTTGGACATTCACTATAAATTATATTTTTAAGAGTCTCATACTTATTTTCTTTTTCAACTTTTATACAATATTCACTTATTTGTTTTTTTACTTGTATATTATCTATTTTTACATCTATAGTTTCAGGACTTTTCATATATTTGTCACAAACTAAATCTATATTCTCATCAATAGTTGCTGAAAACATACCTTTACAACAATTTTGTGGCAGTTTACTTAAAATTGACTCCATATCATCAACAAAACTTTTATGTAACATTTTATCAGCTTCATCGATTACAAAATATTTTATATTACTTAAATCAATAGTTCCTCTGCCAATATGATCAATTATTCTTCCAGGTGTAGCAACTACTATATGAACCCTTTGCTTTAACTCAGTTACTTGCTCCCTTAGTGGTTGTTTTCCAAAAATTGCACTACATCTAACTTTTTTTATTCTTCCTATATTTTGTATTTCTTCTTTAATTTGTAGTGCTAACTCTCTTGTTGGAGCTATTATTAATCCTTGTACTTTGTTATTATCTATATCAATTTTTTCTACCATTGGTATGGCAAAGGATGCTGTTTTTCCACTTCCTGTTTTAGATTTTACTATTACGTCTGTTTTTTTTAATAATCTAGGAATAACCTCATCTTGAACTTTTGAAGGTTCTTTATAATTTAAATTATTTAATGACTTTATTATATTTTTATCTAAATTGAATTTTTCAAATTTATTATTCATTTTTATCTCCTTAATTTCATAACATCTCTTACTATTATAATTGTCAAATTAATATTATTCAAAACAAAAAGTCAGCACTAGTTAATAATGCTGACTTGTATATCTAAGCTACTGCTTCTTCTTTATTTACTTCGGTGTAACTTTTTACCTCTTTAAATAATACTGCTGCTATTATAACTATAGCAATAATATCTGCTACTGGTTGTGAGAACCAAACTCCATCTAATCCTAAGAACTTTGGTAATACCATTATTAAAGGTATTAAAAATATACATTGTCTTAGTAAGCTAAGTAGTATTGATATTTTAGCCTTACCAATTGATTGAATATAGTTTGTGCCTATAATTCCCATACTTAATATTGGTAAAGTTACTGTGTATTTTTTAAGTCCATTTATTGTTATTCCCATAAGCTCTGGATCACTGTTAAACATTCCTACTAAAAACTCTGGTGCTATATTTATTATCATTGCACCAATAACAAATATACATGTAGATGCTATTAAACATATTTGTAATGCTTTTTTTGCTCTATCATATTTTTTAGCACCATAGTTAAATCCAACTATTGGTTGCATACCTTGACTTATTCCAAATGAAGGCATTAAAAATATCATGGAAATTGAACTTATTGTAGCCATAGCTCCTATTGCTAAATCTCCACCATAAGTTTTTAAACTTTGGTTACTTATAACTTGAACTAAACTTGCCGCAAGCTGTATTGCAAAGGGTGATATACCTATTGCTAAAATAGATTTTGCTGCATTTTTATTTAATCTAACAGTTGATAACTTAAATTCTAAATTAGATTTTTTTCTTAAATAATGTGAAAGTCCCCACATAGCTGTTATAGCTTGTGATATTATTGTTGCAGTTGCTGCACCTTTGATTCCCATATTAAATTTAAAAATAAATAATGCATCTAATATTATATTTGTAACACATCCAACTGTCATTATAATTGCTGATAATTTAGGATTTCCATCTCCTCTAATAATATTGTTAAAGAACATTGCCATTATAGAGAATGTTGTTCCTACAATAATTATATCTGTATATGATTTTGCGTAATATAAAGTTGCCTCACTGGCCCCAAATAATGTTAGTATTTGTTCTGAAAATATAAGTCCTAATACAGTAAGTGAAACACCTAATACTACTGATAATAACATACCTGTCCCTATTATGTTTTGTGCTTCTTCTTTTCTACCTTGTCCTAATTTTATAGAAACATTAGTTGCTGAACCTATACCAACAAGCATCCCAAAAGCTAGTGCTATTGTAAGTACAGGCATAGTAACACCAAGTCCTGCTATAGCCATAGAGCCTACTTCAGGTATATTTCCTATAAATACTCTATCTACCACATTGTAAAGTGCATTTACCATCATTCCTATTATAGCTGGTACAGAATATTTTAATAATAATTTTCCAACTGATTGTGTTCCTAATTCTACTTGATTTTTATTCATGCATTTTCCTCCTATATATTTATATTAGAGCAAACTTTTTTAAGTAATTTTATCATTAATTCTCTTTCTTCTTTATTTAGTTGTTCACTCATTTTTTCATCCCATTGATTCAAAATAAAGAATATATCATTCTTTACTCCGTTTCCTTCTTCTGTTAAATAAACCCTATTGGATCTTTTGTCATTTTCGTCTTTTTCTCTTCTTACAAATCCATTCTCTTCTAGTTTTTTTAGAGCTCTTGCTGTAGTTCCTTTATCTATTTTAAGGATTTCAGCTAGCTCCTCTTGATTTCTACCATCCTCTATATAAAGTTCTAATAAGTACATAAATTGACCTTGGCCTATGTTATATTCCTCAAGACCTTTACTAATAAAAATACGGCCTTTTCTATATATCTGAGAAATATATTTTCCAATATTATCACAATTATTTTTCTTCATATAACTCTACCCTTTCTTTATTTAGTTGTGTATGCAACTATACTAGTATAACATATTTAGTTGTGATTGCAACTATTTTTTCATAAAAATTTTATCTTCTTTAAATAACTACATAAATAAGTAAAAAAGGATAAGCATTTTAAATACTTATCCTTCTAAAAATTGAATAGTTATAAAGTTGATACTAAATATTTAGTATATGCTATAAACGCCCTTGCTTCTTCCACAGTATTATAAAGTCCTAAGCTTGCTCTTAACATTCCATTTGTTGGTTTATTAGTATAAGCATTGTTACATGCAGTTTCATCGCTAACTCCCATCAATCTATTAACATATGGATGAGCACAAAACTTTCCAGTTCTTAGGGCAATTGCCATTTCATCAGCAAATCTTTTACCAATTGTTTTATAATTTTCACCATCTATATTAAAAACAATAATTCCTAATCGATCATCTATATTTTCATTATCTCCGTATAATATAACTCTATCTATTTTTTTCATTTCTGTTATTATAAATTCTTTCAACATCATTTCATGTTCATATATATTATTAAAACCAATTTGTTTCAATTCTTGCAATGCTCTACCTGTAGCCATAGCTCCCAATGAGTTAGGACTACCTGCCTCATGTAAAGCTGGGCAATCATCCCATATAACATCATAATCTGTAACTACTTTTACACATGCTCCTCCCTTTAAAAATGGAGTTAAATTGGACAAGTCTTCCTTAAGTCCAACTATTACACCCGTTCCATAAGGGGAATATGTTTTATGGCTTGAAAAAACTAAAAAATCTATTTCTTCTCCTGGCTTTTTACCCTTCATATTTATTTCTTTATGAGCAACTAGTTGAGCACCATCTACTATTATTTTTGCATTATATTTATGACATATTCCAGCTATTTCATGTATGGGATTTACATATCCAGTAACATTTGATGCTCCTGTTACAGTTACGTATTTTATTGTACCATTATTTTCTTTTAATTTATCTTCTATACTATCTACACTTATTCTTCCCATTTTATCTACATCAATATATTCTACTGTGGCACTATATCTCCAAGGCAAATCATTTGCATGATGTTCCATTCTTGTGGTAATTATTTTATCATCTTTACTTTTAATTAACACATTTGCTAATAAATTCATACACTCAGTTGTCGTTTTTCCAAAAACTGCAGTATATCTTAAATCACTACCCACATTAAAAAAATCCAGTATAATTTGTCTTGCCTCTTCATATTTTTGAGTAGTTATTTCACTTTTCTGTCCAGTTCCCCTAGCTACAGCTCCATATGTTATTAATCCTTTACATAATTCTCTATATGATGATTTCAATGATGGTGTAGTTGCGCCATTATCAAATCCTATAGGCATAGCCATATTTCCATTAGCCAATTGAACTTGGTTATCTACTCCAATAAATAAATCTCTATATTTATTATAATTATTATATATATCCATAAATTTAGCGTCCCTTCTTGAAAAATTTATACTTTACTTATTTATATATATGATTATCCTTAGACAAAGTTACTTTATATATTATGCCCATGGCTTTATTTATCTTTACATAAAATAAAGGAATATGGTAAAACCCACATTCCTCTGTTTTTATAATATGTATTTACTTATAAATGCTTTCATTTCTTTATTTAAATCTCCACAATCATCTACAATTTCACATCTGCGGCATTTTATAGCTTCCCCTTCTATAGCCGGATGTATTTCTATATTCTGACCATTACATAAAATTAAAAATCCTAAATTTATATCTTCATATGGGTTAATATATGCATCTGACATATATATTCCTTGTGAATTCTCTTTTACTTCGTCATCAATAAGGTAGTTTTCACCATTTATACATGATAAATACTGTTCATTTCTTCTACCAAAGAAATAATATAGTTGCCCCTTATACTTTAATAATTCTTCAATCTGCTTATTATTTTCCTCGTCCTTTAAACATGTACTTATACCATTGTAACACGTTTTTACAGCAGCCTTTTTACATACTTCCTCATTCATTTTGCATAAATCAAAAGTTCTCAATTCCCCACTAAAAAAACTCATTTTATGACACCCCTTTATATGTTTGTAATTATATTGTAATTGAGAATGATATTATTTTCATTATAAAAAACTTTTATTTTACTGGTATTTTATGCCTATTTTGCTTTTTTTCAATTGACTAAAAATGCACGTTTTATAGTTCCGTATTAGTTTTTTTTTATATAAATAAAGTATAAATTATTAAAATTTTAATTATTGGCTTAAGTTGTTGTTTTTCTTTAAAATAAGGATTAGAATGTTACTTGTGACAAAATCAAAATCAGAATACGTCATACTTATATTAATACGGAGGTTTATTATGGGAGAAGAAAAAATTATTTTTAAGGAGTTTTTGTATGAAACATTCCTTCTGATTGTAGGGTGTTTTTTGATGGCATTATCTTTTGTATTATTCTTTGATCCTCATTCAATTGCTCCTGGAGGATTAACAGGGTTAGCGGTAATAATCAATTATCTGTTTAGCATACCTTTATGGTTAGTAAACTTAATTTTCAACGTTCCATTATTCATCATAGCATACAAGGTTTTAACAAAGAGAGAATGTTTGAAAACGTTATTAGGAATAGTATTCTTTACTTTAGCACTAAACTTATGTGAAAATTTTGCCACTTTTGACATTACTAATGATGTCTTATTAGCAACACTTACTGGTGGGGTAATTTTAGGATTAGGACTTGGTGTAATATTTAATATTAATGGAACAACAGGCGGTACTGATTTAATAGGTTTAATATTAAACAGATGGTTTCCATCTGTTAGCGTCCCAAAATTAATGGGAGTAGCTGATTTTATAGTAGTTATGTCATCAATATTCGCTACAGGAAAAATAGAGATTGGTTTATACTCTGCACTAGGATTATACATTGCTGTTGTAGTAAGCGATATGGTTGTGCAAGGATTTTATAGTGCTAAATCTTTTACTATTATATCAAATTCGCCAGATGAAATATCTAATGCCATATTAGAAAAAATGAATAGAGGAGTAACTATCCTAAGCGCCAAAGGTGGTTATACAAAAGAAGAAAAAGATGCTTTACTTGTTGTAGTAGGCAAAAGAGAAGTATCTACTCTTAGAAAAATAGTCAAAACTGTTGATCCTAATGCATTTGTAGTTATTACAGATGTTCATGAAGCACTTGGAGAAGGTTTCAAGCAAATGTATTAGCAAAAAGGTGGTATTACTTACCACCTTTTTTTGTTATCTATAAGTTTATAAAATTAGGCTTCATTTTATCAAAAGTACATACATATTTATATCCCATATCTCTCAAGTTTTCATAAATTCTTTTAAATTCATGAGCTACCTGAGCTGGATTATGAGAATCTGAACCTGTAGTAATAATTTCCCCTCCAAGTTCTTTATATCTTTTTAATATATATGATGAAGGAGTTAAATCTGGTAATTTATATCTAAAACAAGATGTATTAATCTCTATTCCCTTACCATCATATATTACTGTTTTTAGTATTTCATCAATTTCGTAACTAAATACATTATCATCTATTATATTATTTATATCCCCATATCGCTTAACTAAATCTAAATGCCCAAGTACACAATAGTTTTTATATATTTTAACAATTTCATATAAGGTTTCATAATATTTTCTATATGCTTCTAGTTGCGTTTTTCCCTTATATAAATGTCTATTAATAAGTTCATACTTATCAATAGCATGAATAGATCCAATTACAAAATCAAAATCATATTTTTTAATATCTTGAGTACATTTTTCTAGTATATGTTTTTGAAAGCCATACTCAACGCCTTTTTTTATAACAATTTTGTTTTTATACTTATAATTATAATAATCTATAGCGTCAAAAAATTCATCATAATCAAAAATATAATTAGTTTCTTTGTTATTTTTAATTACATTGTAGTCTACATGCTCTGTAAAACATATTTCCTTTATTCCTAATTCTATTGATTTATTTATCATATCTTCCATAGGAGTATTACTATCCTCTGAAAAACTTGAATGCATATGATAATCATAATACATAATTATACCTCCTATTTTTTATTAGTGTCAGTTCCTTATCAATTATTTCATAAAATAAATATATCAAAATGAATATGTATGATTAATTCTATTATTTTCTGCTTATTAGAAATTTATAGCTGTAATATTTGTTAAAGTTATAACTTGCACTAAAATAAGCCGTTTAAAATCATTAATTGAGCTTAAACGGCTTATATTTTTCAAAATATTCTGACATTTTATTTTGGCACTATATCCAAATATTCTTATATATATGTCAATGAAATTATAATGCTCCTACTGCTAACATTCTATTGTATGTTTCTTCAACTTTACATAATACTTCATCATTATCTATTCCACACACTTTTGTTAAAGTACCTTTTACTCCTAATTCTTCTATATAATTTTGTAGTTCTACACTTTGTGGATCTCCTTCATTATTATAAAGAAGTGCTACACTTACTCCTATAATTAGATTATCTACTTCTATATTGTAAGACTTAGCTGTCAACAAAGGATTTATTAATCTATCTTGTGAACTTAATTTTCTAAGTGGTTCTCTTCCTACTCTCATCACATCATCATTTAGATGAGGATTTTTAAATCTGTTTATTATTTTATCTATATAGATATAATGTTTATCTAAATCTAAATGGTGCTTCTTAGACAATCCTTGACCACTTTCTCTCATAGCATTTTTAACCACTTTGAGTATTTTTTCATCTGCTATACTTTCATCTACAGTTTTATATCCATTTAAATAGCCTAAGTAAGCTGTTATGGCATGACCTGTATTCAAAGTAAATAATTTACGTTCTACATATGCCATTAAATTTTCAACTAGATTCATGCCTTCTATCTTTGGTAATTCTCCTTTAATACCTAATTCTTCTACATTCCATTCATAGAACTTTTCAACAGTCACATCTAAAGGATTTTCATTTGTACATGGTGGTACAATTCTGTCAACAGAGCTATTTGGGAATCCCACATATTGCTCCACATATTTTTTATCTTCTTCATCTAAATATTTTAATACTTCTTCTTTTAATATATCACTTGCACATATAGCATTTTCACATGCTATTATATTTAAAAAATGAATTATATTTTTTTCTCTTCTTGCTTTTATTCCCCTAGCTATAGTTGGTGCTATTTTAGATAAAACTAATGGTCCAACTGCTGTAGTTATTAACTCAGCATTTTCTATTTCTTCAATTATCTTTTCACATAATGATGATACACCACTTATATTTGTTATTACTTCTTCAGAACAATCTACATCTTTAATAAGAATTTTATACGTTTTATCTTTATTTATGGCATCAAGTATTTCATTATTAACATCTGCAAATACTACATGGTATCCTGATTTTGATAATAAACCTCCAATAAATCCTCTTCCTATATTACCTGCACCAAATTGAATTGCCCTTTTCATAACTCTTCCCCCTTAGTTAGCAAACGCTTCTATTATTTCATCTTTATTTGTTGAATCTTTTAATCTATCTGTTAAATCATCATCTAAAACTACTGCAATATTAGATAATATTTCTAAATGCTCATTTCCAACGCCTGCTATACCGATTATTAAATATGCTTTTTCTCCATCAAAGTCTACACCTTCTGGGAATTGTAATATAACTATTCCAGATTGCTTAACTTCTTTCTTTGCTTCATTTACACCATGAGGTATTGCAACTCCCATACCCATATATGTTGTCATTATTTTTTCTCTTTCTAACATTGCCTCTATATAATTTTCATTTACATATCCATTTTCAACTAGTTTTTGACCTGCTAATATTATAGCGTCTTCTTTAGATACTGGTTTTAATCCTAAAAATATATTTTCTTTGCATAAAACATTATTCATTATTTTGACCCCCAAATATTTATTGTTTATATTTATAATGATTTGATTTTGCTTTCATAGAAATCTAAAATTATATTATTAATTTTTTCACTTACAACTTTTTTTTCAGAAAACTTTAGATGTTCAACAAATTCCATATCTTCTATTAATTTCATACTTATAGAGCTCAATAATTGTCTTTGATAATCCTTTGCATTTTCTGGGATTAACATTAAAAAACCATATTTGCACATTTGATTATGCTCTAGCTCTATATCTTCTTCTAATCTAATGATAGCACTTTTTATACTATCAATTCCTTGTGTAGAACAATGCAATAACATCATGTCTATGTCATCTACATAAGGAGTAGAAACTTTCACTCTTTTTTGTAAATCTTTTTGTATGATTTCTTTATGCTCATTTGTAATTCCAAATATATCACTAGATAATTCTATTAATTCTTTCAAACTTGCACACTTTGAGCTTTCTATATACTTTATATCTTGTAAATATTCAATTCCTTCTTTTCCTATATTCATAAGTTTAAACATTTCTTCTTGATATGTGGAATTTTTCTCTTCAATAACTACTTCTTCTTCTTTTTTAGATTTAGTAATTTTTTCTTTTGCTATTCTTAAAATTTCTTTTTTTATTATTTTTTCATCTTCATAATTTAAAAATGGTGATATGGATATATAATCTACATTGGTATTTAGTTCAACTGTTGAAATTATTATATCTACATTTTTATGTTTCAGATAATTTTCATCTATTTTTAATGATGAAATAGTATCTAGAACATTCAGGTTAGGATATTTCTTTTCTAACTTTGTCTGAAGAAATCTAGATGTTCCTATGCCTGTTGGACAAGAAATTACAGCATTAATATTAGTTTCTATTAATAAACTTCTTTCCATGGCAGATTCAAAATGCATAACTATATATGCAATTTCTGATTCTGGAATTTCTTTTATATCCATCATATCTTTAATGAATGATGTAATTTTCTCTATACCTTTGAAACTTTCATAATATTCTGATTTAATTTGATCTAGTATTGGATTTCTTATTACCATATCCATCTTCATTCTACATAATGACGGACCTAGATGATTGGTTAAGTCATTTAATAATTTTTCATCCTTCTCAAGTGGAATATCAAGTTCAATTTCTGCTAGCTTAATAAGCTTTTTAGCAATACTCCTTATCTCCACATCATCAAGTTCAAAAGTATTGTTCTTACTTGACAATCTTAACTTAGATCCCTTTATATGCATAGTTATATATCCTATTTCATCTATTGGAATTTCTATATTAAATACTTTACCTATGGCACTTCCTATTCTTTGAGCAAATTTAAACTGTTCCATAAGTTGTAATTCATCAAGTATATCCTTATCCATGATTATATTTTCATCATTTTTTATTCTTTGTATAGCTAAAGATATATGAACCACTAGTCCTATATAAGAACTATCTGATAAGTTAAGATTTAATTCTTTTATTTCTTTAGTTAAAGTTGTCTCAACCGTTTTGATTATGGACTTATCAATTAAGTTTAACAGTCTATCTTCTGATGAAAATTCTATTGTAGACTTGGGATTTATATTTTTTCCAATACTTCTTACCATATTTAAAATATGTTTTTCATCACATGACTCATATATTAAATTAACATATGCTTTTCTGAAATCCTTTTCATTACCTTCAAGATAACAACCAAAACCTTGTTTTTTCACTAATTTTATATTAAATTCATTTAGCCAATCAGATACTATTGCGAAATCATTATTTAATGTTCCTTCTGATATTTTTAATAGTTTTATAAAATAATAAGACTTTAATGGCTCTTTAGATGTTAAAAGCTTAGATAATATTAAAATTTTTCTTTCTTTTTTTGAGTATTCCTTTGATACACCCTCTTCGTGTAATAATTCTATTATATATTTTTTATTTTCTAAGTTTTCATTTAGCATTAAGCCAATTCCTGGTTTTTTAATAAATCGAAAGTCATTTTCATCTAACCAGTTTTCTATACTGCACATATCTCTCAAAACTGTTCTTGTACTCAAATCAAGTTTACTTGCAATTTGAGATACAGTTATTGCTTTGTCTGAATTATTTTCAGCAATCATTTGTATAATATCTTTTTGCCTAGAAGTAATTTTTTTTATTCCCATAAACATTCCTCAATTAGTGACATTTTTATTTTGTTGACTTTTATAGTTCAAGTTTATCAAAGTTAAATACAAGTATCAACCTATATTTAAAACAAAAATGTCACTATAAATAGTGACATTTTTGTTTTAAATCATGCATTTAAGTTGACATTTTTGTTTTTTACGACACCAATTATATAAATTAAATTATCTATCTAAAAGCACCATACTAAAATTTAGTATGGTGCTTTAATGTTAATTTATACTGATACTGTAGTTTTACTTTTCTCTTCTAATCTATTAAATAGTTCATCTAGCATTGGGTCTTTTAAGAAGTTGTGTATAGCTATTACTTCGAAGTCTCCTGTTACTCTTTCTACCAAATTGGCATGAGTAACTGCTATATCTGTATCATCTGGAATATTATCAACTGACGTATTTATTATTTCAAGCTCTAAACCTAAGCCTTTTACTCTATTTTTAAATCTTGATGCACCCATAGCACTTGATCCCATACCTGCATCACAAGCAAATACTATTTTTCTTATATCTTCTTTTTTATCTTCTGATACTTCTTCTTTTATTCCTTTAGCTTCATTTTTCATTGATTTCATTTGAGCTTGAGCTTCTTCTAAACTATCTCCTTCTTTTGCTGATGCTTTTTTCACTATTGGAGATGCTACTAAGAATGATACTGCTGTTGCCGCTACCACACCAGCTATTACTGGTAATAATCCACCTTTTGGTGCTAAAGCTAATATTGCAAATATACTTCCTGGTGATGGAGCTGCTACTAACCCAGCATGTAATACTGATAAAGTTAATACTCCCGCTGCTCCTCCAGCCATTACTGCCAATATTAATATTGGATTCATTAGTATATATGGGAAGTATATTTCATGTATTCCTCCAAAGAAATGTATAATTATAGCTCCAGGAGCTGATTCTTTACTTAATCCTTTTCCAAATAACCAATAAGCTAATAATACACCTAATCCTGGTCCTGGGTTAGCTTCTAATAAGAACATTATAGATTTACCAGCTTCTTTAGCTTCAGCCATTCCTATAGGTCCTAATATTCCGTGGTTTATAGCATTATTTAAGAATAATACTTTACCAGGCTCAATGAATATTGATAGTAAAGGTAATAATCCTTTGCTAACTAAAAATTTTACTCCTGCTTCAAGTATAGAAGTTAATGCTACTATTGCTGGTCCTACACCATAAAAAGCTATAATTGCTATTATCATACCTATTATACCGATTGAGAAATTATTTACTAACATTTCAAATCCTGTAGGTATTTTTCCTTCTACTAATTTATCAAATTTCTTAATTACCCATCCTGCAAATGGTCCCATTATCATTGCACCTATTAACATTGGTATATCTGAACCAATAATTACACCCATAGTTGCTATAGCACCTATTACTGCACCTCTATCTCCAGCTACTGCTTTACCACCTGTATATCCGATTAATACAGGTAATAAATATTTAAGAATTGGATCAACCATTGTTGCTAATCTTTCATTTGGTAACCATCCTGTTCCTATAAATAATGCTGTTATGAATCCCCAAGCTATGAATGCTCCTATATTTGGCATTACCATTCCACTTAGAAATTTCCCTACTGATTGCACTGAATTTTTTAATGAACCTTTACTTTGTATCGTCGTATCTTTACTCATCTCTTTACCTCCCCTATTTATATTAAATTAATAATCGCTGTTCCTTACATCTTTAATAATACATTAAAAATATTAATTAGAACAACTCAAAGAAATCCTTTTCTTGTCACTTAAATTAGTGACATTTTAACAATAAAAAAAGGTATTGTTACTTTAAAATGTTTAAAAACACTAAGTAACAATACCTTATATATTAAATATTATTATTATTCAACTGTAACAGATTTAGCTAAATTTCTTGGCTTATCTACATCTAATCCTCTTATCTCAGCAACGTGATAAGCAAGTAATTGAGTTGGCACTACACTTAATATACCTGACAACATATCGTCTACTTCAGGTATATAAATTACTATATCAGCTGATTTTTCAACTTCTGTATTTCCTTCCTGAGTTATTGCTATAACTTTGGCACCTCTCGCCTTAACTTCTTGCATATTCGATACCATCTTTTCGAATAACTCACCTTGAGTAGCTAAAGCCACAATAGGAGTTCCTTCTTCAATTAAAGCTATTGTACCATGCTTTAACTCCCCAGCAGCAAATGCTTCAGCATGAGTATAAGATATTTCTTTTATTTTTAAAGAACCTTCAATAGCTATTGAGTAGTCAAGTCCTCTACCTAAATAAAATACGTCCTTACTATCTTTTAGCGTTTGTGCTATTTCTTTTAATTTATCATCACAATTTAATATTGTTTCTATTTTTTCTGGTAACTCTTTTATCTTTTCTATTGTTGAGTGATATAATTCTTCATCTATAGTTCCCTTTGTTAAGGCAAAGTTTAATGCTATCATGTAGAAAGCAGTTAATTGAGTAGTATATGCTTTTGTTGAAGCAACAGCTACTTCAGGTCCTGCCCAAGTATAGAATACATCATGAGATTCTCTAGCTATAGAAGACCCCACAACATTAGTTACAGAAAGAATTCTTGCTCCTCTTTCCTTTGATTCTCTAAGTGCAGCTAATGTATCTGCAGTTTCCCCAGATTGACTAGCTAGTATTACTAAAGTATTTTCATCTATAAATGGATTTGAATATCTAAACTCTGATGCTATATCTACTGTTACTGGTATTTTAGCAAACGTCTCTAACGCATACTTACCTATTAATCCTGCATTATAAGCAGTACCACAAGCTACAATATATACTTTATTAATTTTTTCTAAATCTTCTTTAGTCATTTTTATATCATCTAAATGGATTATTCCATTCTCATCTAATCTTCTTACTAATGTATCTCTAACTGCAGTTGGTTGTTCATAGATTTCTTTTAACATAAAGAAATCATATCCACCTTTTGATGCAGCTTCCACGTCCCAAGTTATTTTACTTACTTCTTTGTTTACTACGTCTCTCTTTTCATTCAATATAGTTACTTTATCTCCAACCATGTGAACATATTCACCATTTTCTAAGAAGTAAACATTTTTAGTATATTTTAATATTGCAGGTATATCTGATGCTATGAAATTTTCTCCTTCTCCTAAACCTACAACTAATGGACTATCTTTTCTTACAGCTACTAATTCATTGTTGTTATCTTTGCAAACCACACCTAAAGCATATGCTCCTCTTAATTTAGAAGTTGCTTTATAAACAGCATCTAATAAGTTTCCTTCATAGAATTTATCAAGCAAGTGAGCAACTACTTCTGTATCTGTTTGAGATAAAAATACATAACCTTCTGCTTGTAATTCTTCCCTTAATTCGATATAATTTTCTATTATACCATTATGAACTACAGCTATTGATTTATCCTTATTAAAATGAGGATGTGAGTTCGCATCTGATGGTTCACCATGAGTAGCCCATCTAGTATGCCCTATTCCTAATCCCCCATGTATTGGGTTAGCTTGTAAATCATCTGCCAATATTTGTAATCTTCCTTTGAATTTTCTAATTGATAATTCATCTCCAGTATTTACTGCAACCCCTGCAGAGTCATACCCTCTGTACTCTAATTTAGAAAGTCCTTCTATTAGAACTTCTGTTGATTGTCTTTTTCCTAAATATCCAACTATTCCACACATTTGCGTGACCTCCTTAAAATTTATTATTAGTATATTTTAAGAGTTTGGTCTATTATTTACTCAAATCTTTCTTTGTCCACTGAATCACTTCAGTTATTTAAAAAGATTCTTCGATGGTAAATACACCGCAGAGCATCCGCCGATAATTTCGATTAACTCTGTCCTCGTCAACTTAAAAGTATAATTTTAAGTCCTGGCGCTATATATTTATTTTGACCTTACTCTTTTAAAATCATTGTTACCATTTTAACAATGATTGATACAATTATTTTCATACTATATACTGTTTCATAAAACAATATATATATAATTTATATCATAAATATGATACTAAATGAAAATACACTCCGTGTCAATGAAATTACATATTTTTATTATATAATTTTTTTATTACTATAATTCTATCCAATCATAACTACACTTACATATTTAAACTATTATGACAAATCATAATAAAAAATCGCCTAAAATATTTTTTAGACGACTTAGATCTTTTTCTATTAATTATTTGCTTCCTACATAATCTTTCATAGAATTTTTGATTGTATATGGCAAATATTTAATTACTAATACAGCTAATAAACATGTCCCCACTTTATCTATTAAATTATTTCCGACCTTTGCAATAAATGATGCTGCAAATATACTACTACCACTACTTCTTAACCACATAACAATTACATCCGATGCTGTCCCTGTTAAACCTCCATAAATTGCAACACCTATTGGAGTTCCTATTAATGGACAAACTATACTAAAAAAAGCCATGGTAATTTATTTTTACCATGGCTTTATCTAAAACTCCAAATTATTTTACATCATAAAGAAAAAGTATGCTAATAAAATAATCCCCAGTATTATTCTATACCATCCAAATACTTTAAAGTCATGTTTCTTAATATATCCCATAAGGAATTTGATTGCCCATACAGATACTACAAATGATACAACAGTACCTACACCTAGTACAATTAATTCAAAACTTGTAAATGCAAATCCAAATTTCAATAACTTAAGTAAACTTGCACCAAACATTACTGGTATAGCTAAGAAGAATGTGAATTCTGCTGCTATTTCTCTTGATACACCTATTAATAATGCTCCAACTATTGTTGCTCCTGAACGAGATGTTCCTGGAAAAACTGCAGCTATTAATTGGAATAATCCTATGACTATAGCCATTTTATATGTAAGTTGATTCATATTTGTAACTTTAGGTCTTTTACCCTTGTTGTGATTTTCAACTACTATAAATAAAATACCAAATATAATAAGCATAGTAGCTACTGTTTGGAAATTATAAAATAGTGCATTTATTTGATCATCCCATAGTAGTCCAATTACTGCTGCTGGAATACAAGCAATTACTATTTTAATCCACATAATAATTATGTCTTTTTGTACAAATGGTTTTCTATCAAAATTAAAAGGAAAAATCTTTTTCCAATATAAAATTACAACAGCCATTATCGCACCTAACTGTATAACTACAAAAAACATTTCTTTGAAAGCTGGCGACATACCTAATTGTAGAAATTCATCGACTAATATCATGTGGCCTGTACTACTTACTGGAAGCCATTCTGTAATTCCTTCAATAATACCCAATATAATGGCTTTAAATACTTCTATCCATTCCATGTTTTCACCTCATTTATATTTTCTTTGTTTGAATAAAAAAAACCTAATTAATGTTTAGGCCTTTTTCTAGTATACCATATAAAGTATGACTTAGACTCATAATTTTATACTTACCATTTTGTAATAAAATTACAAATTTTTCAAAAAACAAAAAACTTATGTTTCTTAAATCTCTTTGGCTACTCCATTTCACATATGAACAATTGCCAAAATTAAAAAAAGTTATCTAAAATATTTTAGATAACTTTTTTATAATAGGTATTTAGCTATGCTACCTTTTCTAATTTTCCTTTATTACTTTTAACTCTAGGAAGTCCAAATCCTATAGCAACTATTCCACATACAAACATTAATATTGGATAATGTAAGTACCCAATTATTGCAAATGGTGATATTCCAGCTAAACCTGCCGCAGTTAATAATTGTGCTCCGTAAGGAATTATTCCTTGCCATACTGATGAAAATATATCCAATATACTAGCCGACTTTCTTGAATCTATTTCATATTCATCTGCTATATTTTTAGCGATTGGCCCAGCCATTACTATAGCTATAGTGTTGTTTGCAGTACATAAGTCTACAATACTAACTAGTGCTGCTATCCCAAATTCAGCACCTTTTTTATTTTTAATTCTGCTTTGTATAAAGTCAAGTACAAAATCTATTCCTCCATTAAACTTAATAAGCTCAACCATACCTCCAACTACAACAGATATCATACAAAGTTCAAACATTCCCGCCATTCCTTCTGATACAGCTGCTATTACTCCAAATAAGTCTAGAGAACCTGTTATTATTCCTACAGTTCCTGCAAATATTACCCCTCCACCAAGAAGTAAAAATACATTTGCTCCAATAACTGCACCAATAAGTACAAATAAATATGGTAAAACTTTTATTAATTCATAGTTATATGTCTCATTTGATACACTTACAGCACCTCTGCTCATTACAGTTAATAATATTATAGTAATTATAGCGGCTGGCAATACTATTAAAATGTTAACCTTAAACTTATCTCTCATTTCACAACCTTGTGTTCTAGTAGCTGCAATTGTTGTGTCAGATATCATCGACAAGTTATCTCCAAACATTGCTCCACCTACTACTGCACCTAAAACTAAGGCTACTGGAATTCCAGTTTTTGAAGCAACTGCTACACCTATTGGACCTATTGCAGCTATAGTTCCCACAGATGTTCCCATTGATATAGATATAAAGCAGCCTATAACAAATAATCCTGTAATTAATAAGTTAGCTGGCATTACTGATAAACCTAAGTTTACTACCGAATCAGCTCCACCCATAGCTTTTGATACACCGCTGAAAGCTCCTGCAAATAAGAATATTATAAGCATTAAAATAATATCTTTATTTCCTCCACCTTTACAAAACACTTCCATCTTCTGATTAAAATCAGCTTTTCTATTAAATAAAAATGCTACTGCTGTTGAAATTATAAAGGCTACTAAAGTAGGCATTTTATAAAAATCTCCACTTATAATTCCACTTCCAATAAATAAAACTAAAAATACACCTAATGGTAATAATGCAAATGCATTACCCTTTTGTCTTTCATTACTCATAATTTGCTCCCTTCTCCTGTAGTACTTACTATCATTTTGAATAATTTTACACTTAATAAAAAAAGCTTGAGAATAATCTCAAGCTTTAATAAACTAAGTTATTCCTCATCTCTCAGCCTTCGCTGCAGGATTTAGCACCTTTTTATATATAAATATATATCGGTTGCTGGGTATCATAGGGCCTGTCCCTCCACCACTCTTGATAAGTAAGTAAATATTTGTTTTTTAATTATAAGTAATATAATAAAATATTTTTTATTTATTGTCAACATTTTTTATTTTCAAAAATTTCAAAATATCATACACAACTGATATAAACTATTTTTCAGGTATATAAATTTGCTTTGAATCAAATCCTAAATTTTTAAATTTTGAATATAAAAATTCATATTTATTAGGTGTAATTTTTATTATATTCATGTCAAAAGGTAACTTTGATATGTTTTCAATCTTAAGATCTTTTCTGCTTAATATATCTAAATATTCTTCACTCCAAGGTTGAACAATTTCTGCTTCTCCACTTATTTGTAAACCACATAAGTTGTTCATATTTTTATAATCTTCATATATACAAAGAGATATTTTATTATTTTTTGAAAGTCCTATAAATTTCAATCCTCCTTCGCTAATTATATATATTTTTCCATCATAATATTGATATTCTAAAGGTGTTGCTCTTATAAAATCTCCATATCCAGTAGCAAGTGTACATGTATTTTTATTTATAAGAAATGTTTCAATTTCTTTTTTAGTTATATTAACTGGAGGTATAAACTGCGGTGTATTAAAATATTCTCTCAAATCTTTACCTAATTCTAAGGCTTCATTGTAATCAAATTCTCCTAAATCACCAAATGGTATTCCTACTTTTGAACAAAAATATTTTATTTTTTCCTTATCATCGTTAGTAAGCTTATTTATAAACATTTCACCTTTTATAAATTTACTATAAATACCTTCCTTATTTACAAATTTCTTCAATTTATTAATTTCACTTAATCCATCCAGTTTATTCAGCCCTATACATATTAAGGCTACTCTTTTTTTACTAAAGTCTATTTTATTTTCTTCTATATATCTAAAAATTTTTTCGCAACTATTGTGTCCATACAAAGAAAATACTAAGACAATATTGGAATAATACTTAATATCACGTGGTGCATCATTAATGTCAAAAGATTTTGCTGGACCTAATATTGAACATATAGTGTTTGCAATAGTCTTACCTGTTCCATACTTACTTTCATATAAAATAAGAGTAACATTCATTTTATCCACCTCTTCATAATAAATCTTATTATTTGACATTTAGTTTTTAGGAATAGTTATTACATATTCCTTTCTTATATTGTTACACTTTTCATAACCCACGTCTATTAAATGAGTAAATAGCTTATATTTTTATGTTTTTTATATTTTTTTCAATAATAAAAAAAGGAATTATTAAGATTTACTTAATAATTCCAATATGTATTTTTTTAACTTTTCGATAATTATAAAACTCTCCTTGCCTTTACATAAGCATTTACATAGTATGAACTATTCATGTCATTTATAACAACTTTTCCTTGACCTGATGCTGCATGAATTAATTGTCCATTTCCTATGTAGATACCAGTGTGAGTAACCGCACCATTGTTTGAACCAACAGTATCAAAAAATACTAAGTCTCCTGGTTTTAAATTACTTCTACTTACATAAGTTCCATAGTTACTTTGTAAAGTTGATGTTCTAGGTAATGTTATTCCAGCAGTATTTTTAAATACATAGTATGTAAACCCTGAACAGTCAAATCCACTAGGTCCTTGAGCACCCCATACATAAGGCTTCCCTAATAATTGTTTTGCAAAAGAAATTACCTTACTTGCTGAAGTACTAGTTGAAGAATTTGAATTTGAAGAACTTCCTGAAGATGGTTTACTGCTACTTAAATATGAACTAGAAACATATCCCGTTATACTTCCACTAGTAATTTTTGACCATCCATTACTAGTTGATTTTACTGCTACTTCTGTTCCATGACTTAATGTAGTAATTACTGAGTAGTTTGTTCCCGCTCCTTTTCTTACATTTAATCCAACACTTGAATCTATATATTTAGTAGTTAATGTTTCACTATTTGAATCATTACCAGTACTTGGTTTACTGCTACTTAAATACGAACTAGAAACATATCCTGTTATACTTCCACTAGTAATTTTTGACCATCCATTACTAGTTGATTTTACAGTTACTTTTGTTCCATGACTTAATGTAGTAATTACTGAGTAGTTTGTTCCTGCTCCTTTTCTTACATTTAATCCAACACTTGCATCTACGTATTTAGTAATTGACGTTTCATTACTATCATTATCTGAAGTGCTTCCTGAGCTTTGTAATTTACTGCTTAAATATTGATTTGAAACATATCCTGTTATACTTCCACTAGTAATTTTTGACCAATCACCACTTGTTGTTATTACATTAACTTTAGTTCCATTAGTTAATGTTGCTATTTTTGCATAGCTAGTTGATGGTCCTTTTCTTACATTTAAACCAGCAGGAGTATTAACATATTTTTCACTTGTTGAAGTTGATGTTCCCTCTGATATATAATCCTTATGAACATAACCTGTTTTTGAGTTATATGTTATTTTTCTCCAACTACCATTTGAACCTAAGTAAGTAACTGTTTTTCCTTTTTCTATTTTACCCATAGAATCATATTCTTTGCTTGGTCCAGTTCTAAAGTTTACTCTTCCTGTTATTGTTCTTGTATCATCTGCATGAGAGTTAGTTACATCGGTCATTGGTGCTACTAGCGCTGTAGCCAGCATACCTGCCATTACATATTTTTTATTTATACTCATATTTAATCGATTTTACAATTTTAAAAATTGTAATTTCTATCCCCCTTCCAATATGTAACATCTTTGAAACATATTTACTTGGTATTAATACTATTATTACATTTTTATATTAGTTTGTCTATATTTCGACAGTAAAAAAAATACAAATTTGTAACTTTTTCGTAACTTTTTCTATTTGAAATAGTAATGTATTTTCTAATTCAATTTTAATAAATATTATTTGTGGAAATCAATTATTTTTATGTGATTTTTATTCAATTGGACAAAAAAATAAAATGGTGAATCTTATCAGATATCACCATTTTATCTATAATTAAGTTATTTATTTTTATAATTGAGCTTCTATTTTTGCTTTTATATGCTCTTTTGGAAGGAAACCTACCATTTTATCCACTACTTCTCCATCTTTGAATATTATCATCGTTGGAACAGTTGTTATTGCATATGTTCTTGCAACATCTAATGCTTGATCCACATCAACTTTAAAGAAGTTAGCTGTATCCATTTCTCCACTTAACTCTTCAAATACAGGAGCTAACATTTTGCAAGGTCCACACCAAGTTGCAAAAAAGTCTACTACGCATACTCCATTTTCTATTGATGTATTAAAATTATCGTTATTAAGTATTTGTGCCATTAAAATATCCTCCATATTTTTCTATATTTTGTTTGTCATTTATATTTTATTACAATAACAGATTTATATCCATATTATTATTAATATATATACCCATTTTTTACATAAATACACATTTTTATATTTATATAAATAAATTTAGATTTGATTCTTCTGTTGCTCCTAAATAAGATGCAACTCCTCCTATTTCTACACCATCAATAAATTCTTCTGCTTTTATACCCATAAGTTCCATACTCATAGAACAAGCTACAACTTTTACACCCATTTCCATTGCATTTTTTATTAATGTATCAATATCATCAACATTATGCTTTTTCATAATTTGTTTTATCATTTTAGGTCCCATACCACCCATATTCATTTGTGATAAAGGTAATTTATCTGTATTTGATGGCAACATCATATCAAACATTTTCTCCATAGTATCTTTTGAAACAGATGGCTTGTCTTTACTTTTTAAGATATTAAGTCCCCAGAACGTAAAGAACATAGTTACTGGTTTTCCCATAGATGCAGCCCCTGTCGCTATTATAAATGATGCAATTGCCTTATCTAAATCACCACTAAATACTACCATCGTAGCTCCATCTTTTTCATTATTGCTTAAAGAGCAAGAAGGATTTACTTTTACATCTTTACTTCCTTTTTGTATATAAGCCACAAAGGCTTTTTTATTTTTATCAAATTCAGATTTTAATAAAGTATTTCCTGTTTTATCACACCATGAGTCAATGTCCTTTGTGAAACCAGGATCACTGGCCTTAACTTCTAGTATTTGATTTTCTTCCATTTTATTAATTTCTTCAAATACTCTTCTTATTGGACCAGGGCATTGAAGCCCACAAGCATCTAGAGTAACATGCGCATCTACATTTTCCTTATTAAAATCATTTTTATTCATTTCTTTTCCCCCATTATTTTTACTGATATTTTGATTATTTAAAGCTTTTTCTGCTTTTTTAACAGCTAAATAAGTTTTTATTCCACCATCAATATTCACACAATCAAAACCATTTTGGGATAATATTCTACAAGCAATATATCCTCTAAGTCCTACTTGACATGTGACATAAATCATTTTATTCTTAGGTATTTCATTTAATCTATGTCTTAAAACTGTTAAAGGTATATTAATTGAATCTTCTATTACTCCTGTAGCTAATTCAAATTCTTCTCTTATATCTAGAATTATAGAATTATTATTGTCTAATTTATCAACTTCATACCATTGAATAACATTTACATTATTTTCAATTATATTTTCAGCGTAATATCCTAACATATTAACAGCATCCTTTGCTGAATTGTATGGTGGAGCATAACATACTTCCACATCTTGTAAATCATATATGCTAAGATTACCTTTTATTGCAGTAGCTATTATATCAATTCTTTTTTCTACTCCATTTATCCCCACACCTTGTGCTCCAAATATTTTTCCATCCTTAGGGTCAAATGTCATTTTATAAGAGATTGGAAAAGCACCAGGATAATATGATGCACTTGATGAAGGATGAATATGAATTACTTCATAATCAATTCCTAGCTTTTTCAAAGTCTTTTCATTATTTCCTGTTGTAGCCACAGTATAGTCAAAAACTTTTGCCACAGATGATCCAAGACTACCTTTATACTCTGATTTTTTACCACAAATATTATCTGCAACTATTCTGCCTTGTCTATTTGCTGGCCAAGCTAAAGGAATCATTGTAGGTTTTTTATTTACAAAATCCATAATCTCTACAGCATCACCTAATGCATAAATATTATTATCTGATGTTTTCATATGCTTATCAACTACTATAGCTCCTCGTAGATTTAGTTTAAGACCACATTCTTTTGCAATAGTTGTTTCTGGTTTTACACCTATGGATAAAATTATCATATCTGTATTTATTTCTTTTCCACTTGCTAATACTATCTTTTTACCATTGTTTTCAAAAGAATTTACGCCATCTTTTAATATGACTTGTATGCCTTTATCTACAATGTGTTCATGAATTATACTTGCCATTTCTATATCTAGTGGTGCCATAACTTGTTCACTAGCTTCTACTAATGTAAGATTTAACCCTAAATCATACAAGTTTTCTAACATTTCAAGTCCAATAAATCCTCCACCAACTACAGTTACATGCTTTGGTTTATTCATATTTATAAAATGCTTAATTTTATCTGTATCTGGTATATTTCTCAAAATAAATAAATTATCACAATCATTGATTCCTGAAATTGGAGGCTTAATAGGACTTGCCCCTGGAGATAAAACTAAGTCATCATAAGTTTCGTCATAAGTTTCATTATTTTTGTGATTTTTAACTGTTACTATTTTATTTTCCTTATCTATTTTAATAACTTCACTAAAATTTCTTATATCTATGTTAAACTTATTACTCATAGATTCTACACTTGTGACTATTAGCTTATCTCTTTCACTTATTGTTCCCCCAATATAATAGGGAAGCCCACAGTTAGCAAAAGAAATATATTCTCCTTTTTCAAACATTATAATATTTGCATTTTCATCTAATCTTCTAAGTCTAGCTGCTGTAGATGCACCACCTGCTACACCACCAACTATAATTATCTTCTTACTCATTATAAAACCCCCTCATTTTTATAAATACTACTTAATACTTACAATATATAGGAATAAGATTTTTTCGACTGTAACATTGTCACATAAAACGAAATTTTTTTATTTATTTTTTTATATCATTAAGATTGCAAATAATAATAAGTGGGTAATTATTTTATAAATAGATTTATATATACAATTAATATATTAATGCAATTGTGAAATAATATTTAAAGGAGACCTTTCAATGAAGATATATGAAGATATAAGTTCATCAGAGCTAAATAATATGATAAATAATAAAGAAAAACTTATCTTACTTGATGTTAGAACAGAGGCAGAATATAATACAAGTCGCATTCCTAATGCTATAAACATTCCTATAAGTGATTTAGATTCACAAATAAATCACTTATTACCTTATAAAGACGAAAAAATTATTATTTACTGTCGTTCTGGGAAAAGAAGTATTTATGCCGCCCATTTATTAGATGAATATGGATTTAAGCATTTATACAATTTAACACAAGGTATTATTGGTTATTTTAATTATCTATAAAATTACATATACTTCATTTGAAGTAATTAATCTACATAATTAAATTAAAATGATAAGTAATGATGTTTTCTTCTCATAAAATATGCTCCCTTCATAGTGACAGTTTTATTATTTTACCTGTCTACTATAAAGGGAGCATATCATATCATTCCTTTACAGATTTTTTTGATTTAGTCTAACTCAAGCATTTCGCCTTTAATAGAGTATATTATCATTTCACAAATATTTGTTACATGATCTCCTATTCTCTCTAAAAAACGTCCAACTAATAGTAGTCTTACTGCTTGAGGTATATTTCTTTCATCTCTTTTCATTGCAGAAATACAATCTATATATACTTCATTATATAAATCATCTATTATATCATCTTGTAAAGCAGTTTTGTGAGCTAGTTTTACATCACTATTTATAAAAGCAACTTTTGCACTTTTTAACATATCCATGCTTACTCTCTTCATTTTAGGTATATCGATCAACTCTTCCACGTACTCATCTTCACCTATTTTAATTGTTTCCATGGCAATATTTACAGCATAATCACCTATTCTTTCAAGCTCTGTAGACATAATGCTAAGTGAATATATAGTTCTTAAATCTTTTGCCATTGGTTGCCTAAGGGCAATAAGTTCAATAATTTGTTCTCTTATGTATCCTCTTAAATCATCTATATCATCATCTAATCCTATTATTTCTTTTGATTTTTCTATATTTTTTTCAACCATTGCATTTACAGCTTCTTCAACAATATTTTCACACTTATCTATCATTTCTATGGTAGTTTCTTTTAAAGAATTTATACTTAAACCTAAGTTATTATCATTATTTTTCATGTAAACACTCCTTATTTTTATCCAAATCTACCTGTAATATAATCTTCCGTTCTTTGATCTTTGGGATTTGTAAATACTGTTTTTGTGTTATCAAATTCCACTAAATCTCCACTTAGAAAAAATGCTGTTTTATCAGAAATTCTTGCCGCTTGTTGCATATTATGAGTTACTATTACCACTGTAAATTTATCCTTCATTTCTTCTATAAGTTCTTCTACCTTTAATGTTGAAATAGGATCTAGTGCTGAAGTTGGTTCATCCATAAGTATAACTTCAGGCTTAAGAGCAATAGTTCTAGCTATGCAAATACGTTGTTGTTGGCCACCAGACAGCCCAAGGGCTGAAGATTTAAGTCTATCTTTAACTTCATCCCAGATAGCTGCACCTTTTAAACTTTCTTCAACAATCTTATCCAGTTGTTTTTTATCCTTTATGCCATGGATCCTTGGACCATATGCCACATTATCATAAATACTCATTGGAAATGGATTTGGTTTTTGAAATACCATTCCCACCTTAGTCCTAAGTTCTATAACATCGTCATCTTTATAAATATCTACTCCGTCTAACCTAACTTCTCCAGTAATTTTCACATTATCAATAAGGTCGTTCATTCTATTTAAAGTCCTTAGAAAGGTAGATTTTCCACATCCAGATGAACCAATTAAAGCAGTTACTTCATTAGCTTCTATATTTATACTTATATTTTTTAAAGCTTTATTATCACCATAAAATAATTCTAAATTTCTTACACTTATTTTAATATCTTGTGACATTTTAACACCTCTCTTTAGTAATTAGCTTTATTAAACTTCTTGCTTATTAATTTAGCAATATAATTTAGAACTAATATTATTACTATTAAAACTATTCCCACTGCACAAGCCTGATTTATATCTCCATTTTCCTTTGTTACTAAATATGCTTGTACTGTTAAAGTTCTTGCACTATCAAATAGTGAGTAAGGCATTTGTGCCACAGTTCCTGCTGTAAGCAATATAGCCGCCGATTCTCCAATAACTCTACCCATGGCTAAGATTACCCCAGACAAAATCCCTGGTATTGCACTTGGAATAATAATTTTATATAGAGTTTGAAACTTTGTTGCACCTAATCCTAAAGACGCTTCTCTATAACTGTCAGGTACAGTTTTCAAAGATTCTTCTGTAGTTCTAATTATAATAGGTAGAATTATAATAGACACAGTAAGCGCTCCTGATAATATGGAATAAGAATAATTAAGAGCTACTACAAAAAAAATTCCTCCGAATAATCCATAAACTATGGATGGTATTCCTGATAAACTTTCTGTAGCAAATCTAATTATTTTAACTATCTTTCCTTGTTTTGCATATTCTTGCAGATATACCGCTGATAATATTCCAATAGGAGTTGCTATTAATATGGATAATAATACTACATATAATGTAGTTACAATCATTGGCTTAATTCCACCATTACTAGAAGAATAATTTGCAAATATAAAGGATGGACTAATCAATTTTATACCATTTAAAAATATAAAACCTACTATTAATATAAGAACACTTACTGTAAATATTGCACACAAATATACTAGAGCATTCAATATGTTATCTTTAGTTTTATTCATATTAGTCTTCCTCCCTATTAGAAATCATGGTTAGTATTAGGTTAAGTATAATAATAAATATAAATAACACAATTCCTGTAGCAAATAACATTTCTTGATGTGTTCCAAAGGCGTATCCCATTTCTAAAACAATATTTGTAGTAAGAGGTCTTACGCTATCCATTATTGACTTTGGAATTGACGGTGAATTTCCTGCTACCAATATAACTGCCATAGTTTCACCAATAGCACGCCCTACTCCAAGTACTACAGCTGCTAAAATTCCTGATTTTGCCGCTGGAAGAATTATATTAAAAGTAGTTTGTGTTTTTGATGCTCCCAGCGCCAAAGATGCTTCTTTATATGATTTAGGTACAGCTCTTATTGCTGTTTCTGACACAGTAATTATAGTAGGCAACATCATTACGGCTAAAACAATAATTATTGCTAGTAAACTTTGACCTTTTGGTAAATTAAATATTTTTTGTATATTAGGAACGAGAAATGCTAAACCAAATATTCCATATAATACTGATGGAATTCCTGCCAATAACTCTACTGCTGGTGAAATTATTTTACTCAAGGATCTTGGGGCAACTTCTACTATAAATGTTGCAGTTAAAATTCCCACAGAAACACCTATAATTAAAGAACCTAATGTAGCATATACTGAAGCTAATATCATAGGTAATATACCAAATTTATCTGCAGATGGTACCCATTCTGTTCCTAATAAAAAATCAATAAAGGAATATCCTTTAGATATAAATGGTATGGAACCTTTATAAAAAACAAAGCCTATTATAAGTAATAAGCTTATTACAGAAATAAATGCACTTAATAAAAAAATCTTTGATGTAAGGCTTTCTATTAAATATTTATTTTTATTTGAATTATTATTCACACGATTAATATTTCCATTCATAGGCCTCTCCTTAGATGTATAAAATCCTCCTTAGATTAATAAAGGAGGATTTATTGATCATATTATTTTATTCTTATTAGTCCATTTTCTTCAACAATTTTTTGTCCTTCTTCACTTAATATAAAATCTATTAATTTATTTCCATTATCTTTTAAATTTTCTTCTTTATATATTAATAAGAATGGTCTTGATATTTTGTAAGATTTATTTTTTACATTCTCTGCCTTTGGTTCAATCTCATCAATATTTAAAGCATTTATTTTATCGTCGATATATTCAAAAGATATAAATCCAATAGAGTTTTCATTCCCACCTACTGTTGATTTTATATTTCCTGAACCATCACCTATTTGAGCATTTTTAGTAAGTTCTTCTGATGTATATCCTACTATTTCTTGAAAAGCATCTCTAGTTCCAGAACCGTCTTCTCTTGAAACAACAACTATCTCACTATCCTTCCCACCTAGTTCTTTCCAGTTTGTGATTTTGCCAGTATAAATATCTTTTACTTGTGACATTGTAAGAGATTTTATATTATTAGCTTTATTTGTGATTATAGCTATTCCATCATAAGCAATTTCAACTTCTGTAAGACCTTCTGCTTTTTCTTGATCTTTCAAATCACGAGATGACATACCAATTTGAACCGTTCCATTTATTGCATCTTTTATCCCTGCTGAAGAACCTAATTGATTTATCTCAACTTTTATGCCTGAATTAGCTTCTTGAAATTTTTCTGCTTCTTTTTCCATAAGAGGCCCTACGGATGTTGATCCTGACACAGTTATACTACTAGTACTTGAATTAGAGTTTTCAGGACTTTCACCTTTTCTACAAGCTGTAGATATAATCATTGTTAATAAGCATAAAAACAATGTAATTAATTTTGTTTTTTTTGACATATATTATACCTCCATTATTATGTAATAAATAATTTATTATTTTAAATTATCATTAGTATAACCAGGTAAAAAGATTAATATTTTAAAAAGCAAAAATTCAACTTAACTCAAAAAAATAAGACATCCTTTGATGTCTTATTTTATTTTTAATATATCATCGATTTCATTAATTAAATTTTTCTTGTCAGTATCAGAAATTGATTCTTTATCATAAATCTTTTCTTTGATACCTTCTATTTTCTTATCTTTTTCATTTATTTTTGCTTTAAATTTATTTTCTACTTCTTGGATACTTTGACTTAGTCTATTAATTAAAGATGCCATCTCGTCAGAACTTCCTGCAATTCTATTTAATAACATTAAATTTTGTCCTAAAAGTTCTGGAATATCTTCATGAGAATATCTAAGTTGATGGTCTATTTCTCCATAACCTTCTTCAAATATAGTTCTAACTTGAACTTCAGTAATAAGCTTTTTATTAGTTGGATAAGATTCAACTAAGTAATGTACTGATCTATATCCTGATGGTCTTGAACAAACAGCGATTCCCTGTTCATCAAACTTTTTAGTGTCATCTCCTTCTCTTACATTAGCCACAATCTCCATAACATCCCACATATTAGTTATAAAATTATGTATTTCTTCCCAATCTTCTTTAAATATATGTATTACTCTTATTCCAAGCAAATCCGTAATTTCATCTTTGTAATTTTCTACTGTAAAATTAAAATCTTGTCCATATTTAGCTCTTCTCTCAGGAGTTTTCCTAATAACTTTTTCTATTAAATGGCTCATATCTTTTACTCTAGTTTTTACTGAGTGAACCTTTGGCTGAGCTCTGAGTATATTTGCAATTAAATCAGCCTGCGTTTCGTAATTTTTTTTTGAATCGATAAAATCATCATGTATTGCTTTTAAGTCTTTCCAACTTATATTTTCTTTTTTAAGCTCTTCTTCATCTATTTTATACATATTGAAAAACTGTTCTTTATTTATCATTTTCTCCTCCAGCTAATTATATCTATTTTTATTTTACCTTATAATTATGCATATTTATATTTTTTTTATCCTTATTATTATATTCTTAATTCACATATTGATAATCTCCTTTCGTGACTTTATCACAGAATAAAAGGATATAATATGTTTAAATAAGTACATATTAAACATTTTAACCCTACTATTAGGTGAATTTTTCCCATATGTATTATATAAAGTTCAAGCAACAAATCCTAAAAATCACTTGCCATGTTATGGCTACAAGATTTACACTTAGTTAAGGTAATATTATTTGCCAGTGTATTATTATCAATATGTCAAGTTATAGATATATTTGATATTAAATCAATCCTGAAAAAATAATTTTGGAGGATATATAATGAATAAAGAGTATTATTTAAAAGAAACACTTCCCTTTTTTAAGGATTTAAATGATGATGAAAAAAATGAATTAATTTCAAAAAGCTCTGTAGGCAAATACGAAAAAGGTGAATTAGTTCATTCTAAAAATTCATCTTGTACAGGATTATTAATTACTATGAGTGGAAATTTCAGAGTATTCATTTCTGCCCCTAGCGGTAGACAAATTACTTTATTTAAGTTATATGACAGAGATGTTTGTATGTTATCGGCTTCCTGCGCATTTCAAAATATAACTTATGATGTAAATTTAGAGGCCCAAAATGATGCTAGTGCTATAATTATTGATAGTTCATTATTAAAAAAGTTGTCCCAATCTAATATTAACGTTATGAACTATATTCTTAATCTTACACAAGACAAATTATCCGAAGTAATGTATGTATTAGAACAAGCAACTTTTTTTAGCTTAGATGAAAGAATTACTGATTATCTATTAGAACAAAGTAGATATCAGGATTCAAATATGCTTTATATTACTCATGAGAATATAGCCAACGAATTAGGCTCATCTAGAGAAGTTATTAGTCGTATACTTAAGAAGTTTGAAAAAGAGGGAAAAATAGAAGTTTCTAGAGGAAAAATTAAACTTATTAATTTATAGTAATTAAAAAAGAGTTATTTCAACAACTATAACTATGTTGGGATAACTCTTTTATATTTCTAGTATATTACAACTCACATCATTACTACTCATTTTTTATTTAGATTTATTTTTTAAGTCTAGCCCCAAATAAATTACATCTTTTATGGGACTGTTATAATATTCTTTTATTTCCTTAAATCCTAATTTGTAATATAAATCTACTGCCCTTCCCAAGTGGGAGAATGTATCTAATACTATTACGTCATAATCTAATTCTTTTCCAGCTCTAATTATGTATTCCATAAGTAATTTCCCTATACCTAAACTTCTAAACTCATTTCTTACATATAACCTTTTTACTTCACAACAATGATTTGTTAAAGATCTAAGTCCAGCACAACCAGCAATTTTTCCATTATACTTTGCAATATATAATCGCCCCTTTGGTAATGCATATTTATCTTTTAAAGTATCTAATTCTTCTTGAAAACTTCTAAAACAAGAGCTTACACCTTCCACGTCCTTATACGTTTCTACTAACATATTTTTGTATTCTGTAAATAGCTCTTTTATTGAATCAATTTCATCGTAAGCTAACTTTATTTGAATTTCTTGCTTTTCCACAATAACACTTCCTTTTCGCTCAATATTATATAGTTATTTCACCATATTACCAGTAATCCCCTCTATTTTATGCAAAAAACGTATTGAATTAACAATACGTTTTTTAGTCTTTTATTTTTCTTCATGCACATTTAAATCAATAATTAATACATCTCTTGGTACAAATCTGTCTCCCATAAATTCATTTAGCATTTTACAATATTCTTCTACCCATTGAGCCTTAGATATATTTTTATACATATGATCATCAACAATATTTAGAAAAACTAACTTTACCTTATATCCTTTTTTCATAAGTTGGTGCATAAAAGTAAATCTATTAGCTACTTGGTAATAAGTACTAAACCATTTGTTAAAATCACCCTTTATTCCAAGCTCATCATAAGTTTCTTTCATTGAATCTAATATTAATCTTTTATTGTTCTCATTTGTAGATGCTAACTTACTTCTTAATTCTTTAATACTACTTTTATTTTCTACTAAAATTATCATCTTTTCCTGTGAATCTTTCACAGTTGCCAAGCCGATTCCATCCCAAACAGGCTCTCTTTGTGGCCAAAATCTTAAATCTTCTTTTTTTAGTGGAAATCCATTGTCATTTAACTTTTCTAGTAGAGAAGGTGAATTTAGCATATACTCTCTAAAATTCTCATTTTCTAGAGGTGATAACCATTCTATAGACTCAATTCTTGTATCTCTATTAATTATTCTTTCATTTAAGATAGACCCATTATTTTCCTTAATAATTTTTCTTATCCAGTACTTTCCATTTATTTTTTCATTCAAATCAACACTCACGCAAACTCCTCCTCGTAATTACATTTATATACAATTAAGGTTTTATTTATGGCCTAAATTCTAAAATAGACAATAAAGTTCTTTCCTCATATACTTTTATATGATTCTTTCATCTTAAAAGTGATTAAATAAGATATATTTATTAAGACTTTACCTTATAATTGTCATAATTTGACTTTAAGTGTTTATTTTATGCGCTATTGACATATTATCCTCCCCCATTTCGTATAGTAAAAACTACTTGATAATATGTAATAATAGTTGAGAATATTACAAGTGTTAATATCTAACTTTTATAAAATGTGTTTACTAAATTTACAAATTAAAAATCTATCAATTATTAAATCTTAATACATAAAAAATCGTATCAAAATTAAATTGATACGATTTTTTATGTGTTAATCTCTTTTCTTAGCTTTATGATAAAGTTTTTCAGTTTTAGTTTTATTTGTGCCACAATCTCTAGCACCTATTTTTTGTCCATTTTCTATTCCAATGTCTGCTCCATGCTCAGAATACATTTTTCTAAGTTCTGCATTTGATTTCGGTCTGTCTTTCATTCTATTTTTGTTGTTATCCATAATGTGACTCTCCTTGATGATATTTTAATTATAATTTATCCAATAAAAATATCTTCTATTCTTTCAAAGTCATTTCCTATTTCTTAAAATTTGTAAAAGTCCCTTAATATAATGTTTATTTAGGAAATCTACAAATCCCTGTATTGATTTACGATTTATTGCTCCTCTAGTTACCATAACCATTAATCTAAAGGGTTGATCATTTAGTGATTCTTTTACTGCCATTTCCATTGCTTTATCTCCACTTATAAATTTATATGCTTTTTTATTTATGGCAGATATAATTAAATCACCACCATAAGTATTTTTGATATCATTTATTGTAGAATTTGTAGTAAATGGATAAATTTCATTTGCAATAATTGGTAGTTCTTTGTTATATATATTTTTAAATTCTTCCTCTTTTGGATTTAGTTTGTTTTTATAGAATTCATAATAAGATGGAGATTTTGCTTTATAATCAATAGTTTTTACACTATTTCCTCTTTTATTTATTATTGTAGAAAATTTAATATTTCTACATGACGAACCAATACTTATGTCATATTGCCCTTCTTCAACTTCATATTGATAATTTTGAATATTATAATAAGCAAAACAATCTTCATCTAAAATAAAAGTTACTTCTTTACTTTCCTTAGGTTTTAAATTTATTTTTTTAAATCCTTTTAATTCTTGTTTTGCTCTAAATAATTTTGATGATAAACAAGAAATATAAAGTTGAGCTACTTCTTTTCCTTCCATCTTACCTGTATTAGTTATCGTTATGGATACTTCCATATTATTGTCATTATTATATTTTATTTTCATATTACTATATTCAAAAGTTGTATAAGAAAGTCCAAAACCAAAAGGATACTTTACATTAAGATGTGCACTATCAAAATATCTATACCCAACAAATATGCTTTCTCTATATTCAACATAATTATTATCTCCAGGATAAAATTGCATCACTGGATAATCTTCTAAGGTATTTGCATAAGTTTCACTTAACTTACCTGATGGATTTTTCTTTCCTAATAATAAATTTACTGTTGCATTTCCTCCTCTACAACCACTTAAATGAGTTAGTAAAATGGATTTAGGTATATGACTCCATGGCATTTCCATAACAGAACCACCTTGTAGTACTACTACTAAGTTTTTATTAATTTTGCTAATCTCATATACTAAATTATCATGAGACTTTGGTAATTTTAAATTTTTACGATCATATCCCTCTGCTTCATAATATTTAGGAATACCTATAAACAAATATACTATATCCTTATTTTTTGCCACCTCTATAGCTTCTTTTAGCAAAACTTCATCAATTTCATCATTTTCTAAAGAATATCCATCTGAATAATTTATATTACAATTATTATCTACAAATACATCATATGCATTATCTATAGTATTAGGGTTAACATATGAACTACCCAACCCTTCATATACAGGCTCTTTTGCAAGCCTTCCTATTATTCCAATTTTTTGTAAATTATTTCCCGGGAGAATGTTATTATCATTTTTAAGTAATACTGCACTACTTTCAGCTATTTCCTCTGCCAAATCAATATGTTCTTTAAAATTACATTTATATGGTATTTTTTTACCTTCCTTACACTTTAAAATTAGTTCAATTACTTTTGTAACAGACTTATTTAATATTTTTTCATCTAATTTGTTATTTTCTACAGCTTTTTGTAAAACTGTATAATAATCATCTTTATATCCAGGCATTTCTAAATTTAATCCATTATTTATACTAGGAATAATATCATTAACCCCTCCCCAATCACTAATAATACATCCTTTATAACTCCATTCATTTCTAAGTATATCTTGTATTAAATATTTACTTTCACAACAATACTGTCCATTTAGCCTATTATATGCCATCATTACAGACCAGGGATGAGCCTCTTTTATAGCTATTTCAAATCCTTTTAAATATATTTCTCTAAGAGCTCTTTCATCAATAATTGAGTTAATAGTCATACGATATTTTTCCTGATTATTTCCTGCAAAATGTTTTAAACAAGCTGCTACACCTTTACTTTGTATTCCTCTTATAAGTGATGCTGACATTTTTCCACTTAAATACGGATCTTCACTAAAATATTCAAAATTTCTACCACAAATAGGTAGTCTTTTTATATTAATTCCTGGACTTAAAAGTACTGCCACATCTTCTTTTCTACATTCCTCTCCTAATGCCTTTCCCATGCGATTTATTAATTCTTCGTCAAAGGTAGAAGCTAAAGCTGTAGCCGTTGGAAAACAAGTTGATTTTATAACTTTTGGACTCATAAACATAAAACTATCTGGATCCTCTTTTCTAAGACCATGAGGTCCATCACATAACATAATTGATGGGATATTTATTTCATCTATTCCAAATGAATGCCAAAAATCTACTCCACAACAAAATTTACACTTTTCTTCTAAAGAAAGTTTTTTGACTATGGAAGAAGCCTCTTCATACAAGTTCATATTCTCTCCCCCCAATACAACTAATTTTTTCTTATGTTATATCTTATGTTTATGACTATAATAGTTTGTTAAATTTATTTTTATGTACATATATAAAAGGGCTATTACAATTATTTTAATTTGTTATAACCCTTTTTATTTCTTAATCCATAAATTCAATTATTTTTACATTACTTTTGTTAATGGAAAAGTTACTTCCCAAGTCTCTACCAAATAAAACTAAAGATGGAACCGCATTTCCTTCATTAAAATCGTCCATCCAATCTATTAAAGATCTAAAATTTCTAACATTACTTTCTTCTACTATTCTTTCAAAATTATTTTTATATAGTATTCTTATCCTATCTTTTTTCAATTCTCTCATCTCCTAGCAACTTAACTAAATAATATTATAGTTTTATTTTTGCTATAACTCAATGATCTTATTAATATTACCAGTTTCACAATAATATAATCTGTGTAATAAGTTGATATAGCATATTATTAATAGTATTAACATAAGATAGTTTTACTTCATAAGTTAGAAGAAGATATAAAATTAATTTAGATGGAGGTTATTATGTCTGATTCTAATAAAGTTATTGTAGATAGTTTGTCTGCAAATATAGTTGATAAAAACTCAAAGGATAAAGTAATTTTAGTAGGAATTTTCCCTTATGAAAACAGTTCTTATAGTCAAAATCTTGAATTAGTTGTAAAACCTGAGGCTGGATATCCAGTTAATATACAATTACCTTATTCAGGTTATAATATGCAGCTATTTTGTGGAGATTTTACAAATGATAGAAAAGATGAAATAATGGTAAGAGGTAGTTTCGGTGGTTCTGGTGGATTTGAAATTGGAGTAATATACAAATTTGAAAACAATAAAATTAAAGAAATTTTTAATCAAGATGATATTTCAAAAAACAACCCTTGCAGTGCACAGTTTAAAGATAATTACAAGGTTCATGTAAGTTGTGGTGAAAAGAAATATTCTATTAATCTAGCAACTAGACCAAAAGATTATTTGGAGTTAGCTTATGATAAAGATGGAAAAGTACTTACTGGAGTGGAGGCTTATGTCGACGCTCCTAATGCGCTTTTTCCAATAAAAGACGTGGATAATAGTTACTATGAATTACTTATACAACAAAGAATTGTTGGCGTAGTTAATTCAGATACTTTGGGTATTATCCAAACCCTTTGTGATTTTTTAAATAATAAACCTAATGTAGTTACTAAAGGATTGTACTTTACCTTCAACTCTGATAACAAAGAAAGTTAGCAAAAAAATTCAAGGTTGAACTGCTACACAGTCCAACCTTTTTCTTTATTATATAATTTTAAACTTATTTATTCACTTTTAATTTAACAAAATTTATAATAAAAAATATTACTGATAAAATCATCATTGCATTTAAGTATGTATTTATACTACCTAAATCATTAGTTTGTTGTAAATTTTCTATACAAATATAAACCCATCTAGTTGGCATAAATTTTCCTATTACTTGAAAGTTTTCAGGCATTATATTATAATTCCAAAATATTCCACCCAACATACAACATGGAATTATTATAAGTATATTTAACATTGATGATGTATATCTACTTCTAGTAAAACTAACTATACACAAATTAAAACTTAGTGCAACAAGATTTAGTAACAGCATAACAATTAAGAAGTTTATACTATTTTTCATACCGAAATCTATATTAAAGATTATTAATATAACATAATATATTAAAATTGTCATGGAGGACATTATATAAAAAGCAACTATTAACGAGAGATAATATTTCCATTTACTAATTCCATGACTAAGTGTCTTAATTTTTGTTTTATTTCCTTCAGCCTTAATTAAAAAACTTGATATATTTCCAGCTACAATAAATATGATAAATATAATTAATCCCAATGAGCTTCCTATTTCTGGTCTTTTTTCATTAACATCATTTAAACTAAATATTGTGTTTTTATCATTGTAATCTTGGTTTATTTCTTTAAATTTATTTATATCTCCCTTGCTCATTTTTCCAATCATAGACATATCTTCACATTTCATATCTATCATGGATTGAACAACTAATTTCACATCATTTTCATTAATAGTTTTAATTTTTATTTCATTATCTTGTGAGTTTAGTAATTTATTTTGGAAATCATCATCTATAGTCACAGTCATTTGAATTTGCTGTGTTATTAATAAAATTTCAGAATCCTCTTCTTTTATTTTTATACTTTGAATACCTTCCAAATCATCAATAGTTTTTATTATTTCCTTAGACGAATAGGAGTTATCATTGTCTATTACACCTACTTTAAATTTATGCTCTCCTGTAAATTCAAAACTAAAAAATATGGCTATAAAGACAGGTATAATGATTCCAACTATTATATAACTTTTATTTTTCATCAATACTCTCATTGTATTTATTATTAATCTAATCAAAACTTCCACCTGCCTTTAGTTTTGATATTAAGTTTCCTAAAATGAGCATTAATACTGATAGGCTCAAGGCAATAAGTATGGAAATAATATAATATTTTGTTTTTATATTATAACTTAAGCTAAGTATAGATATGTTTGCCCAATAACTTGGCATAATTTCAGATAGAAAACTTGTAACTCTCTCTGACTTTACCAAATAAATTGGTACATAAGAACCGCCTAAAAACCCCATAATTATAATCAATGTATTATTTACCATATAACAAGTTTTTTCACTTGAGAAAATCATCGCCATAAATATTCCAAGTACAGAACTAAATATTGTAAGAGAAATTAATACTATAAAAGTATATAATAAATTTCCTCCCCAACTTACATTAAAAAACTTAGTGCTGACTATATAAACTATGATTATCTGTAAAGCACCTACAATTATTCCTAGAGCTATCTTTGATAATAATATATTGATTTTCTTTGTGTTAGGGATTTTAAGTCTTTTCATTGTATGTAAAAATTGCTCCTTATACATGGATATGGACGTAAGGTTGGATATGTATAAAATAATTAAAATAAGTTCTGCAAAGGTGTAATATGTAAAGGAGTTTACTGGTTTTTTATCTATATCTTCATCTTTTAACCCTATTCTAATTTCATAATCTAAAACATCTTTCATTTGTTGAGGATTTGATTTATAAATTGATTGTAGAAAAGTATATTTTTTCATATATTGTTCGTATAAATTTCTAAATACTATGCTTTCTTTACTCTCTTTTTTTTCATTTCTAAAATAATTAATATCATTATCATAAATATCCATAAAGCAAATTGCTTTGTTATTATTTACATCATTTGTTGCCTCTTTATAATTGTTTTTTTCTATAAACTTAACATTTGTGTTTTTTTCAAAATGAATCATAAAATCATAGAAACGTTGCAAGTCAACCTCGTTTTCAATTGGAGCATTTACTCTATAATATATAACCTTATTATTAAATATGCTTTTATTCATGCTCATAAATCCATTAAGGGATTGTCCCATTATAAAAATAAGTATTACTGGGAATATGAGCATGATAATTACGTTAATTTTACTCCTAAAAAACTGTTTAACTTCTTTTTTTATAAGAGTTGATAAAATCAAATTTTAACCTCCTTATTTGCTAATTTTTAGATTTTTCCCAATAAAATTTAAAACACTTTTTCATAAGTGTTAATATCATTCTATTTTTATATCCTATTAATATTTATGAATTTATAAAGTTATCTATTACTATCAAATTTGTAGATTCATTTAGTATAGTGACAATTATATTAGTGATATCATAATAAAAAACAAATTTATTATTAAAAGAATTATTATAAGTATTAAAAAAGTCCCTTATCATGATAAGGGACTTTGTATTTTATTTAATTCAAAATTCTATGCAGTAATATCTTTTGAATCAGATTTAGCATTAGAGCTATTTGATTTAACAAAGAATCCGATTGCTGATGCAATTAATACTGGTACTACCCAGTTAAATCCTAGTGAATGTAATGGTAAACTGTTTATCACTGGAACTTTAACTCCAAAATCACCCATTATATTTAATACACTCATCAATAATGCTGTATATGTTGCAAATTTAAATATATTATCATTTTTAATATATTGTCCTAATAAAGTAAATATTACTAACACTATTGTTGGTGGGTAAATTACTGTTAATATAGGAGCTGAGAATTTAATTATTGTACCAACTCCAAAGTTAGAAACTACTAAACTAAATAGACATACTACAATTACTATTGTTTCATATTTTATTTTATTATTTGAAAGGTTTGAAAAATATTGACCAGTTGCAGATGTTAAACCTATAGCTGTTGTTAAACAAGCAAGAGTTACTATTATTCCTAGTATAACTTTTCCTGGGAATCCTAATAACATCTCTGTTATAGAAACTATTAACCCAGCTTGTGATACATTTGAGTCAAACATAGTTGATACTGTTGCACCAAGGTAAGTAAGACCACCATAAACTATAAATAATCCTGCTGCTGCTATTAATCCTGCTTTAAATGTTATACTTATTTTTTCTTCTTTTTCTGTATATCCCTTATTAGCTATAGTTGTAAATATTACAGCTGATAAAGATACTGCTCCTAGAGCATCTAATGTTTGATATCCTTGGAATATCCCTTCAGAGAATACACCATCTATAGTTGCTGGTTGTATACTTCCTAAAGGATTAAATACTCCCATACCTATTAATACTAATAAGGCAACCAAAAGTGCTGGTGTTAAATATGATCCGATTATGTCAACAACTTTTGATGGTCTTATTGTTAATAATAATGTCACGCTGAAGAATATTATTGAGAATATTATTGAACTAAAACCACTAAATATTGGTTGAACCCCCATTTCAAATGTTGTAGCTGCTGTTCTTGGTATAGCAAGAAGTGGTCCTATACAAATCATTATTGAACATGCTAGCACTAGAGCTATTTTGTGGCCTGCTCTTGAAAAAATTCTACCAACGTCTCCATCACATTTTGCTATTGCAAGTATAGCTAAAAGAGATAAACCTACGTCTGCTAATATAAATCCTGTGAAACCAGTTAACCAACTACTTCCTGTCATAAGTCCTAAAAATGGTGGGAAGATTAAGTTACCTGCTCCGAAAAACATTGCGAACAATGCAAAACCTGTTATTATAATATCTTTATTCCTTTTATTCATTGCGACCTCCTAATTTAAAACCATATTTCGTTTTATAAAAGTATTATATACGACATCTATTTGAATAGTCAATATAATTATAATTTTCTGTATATTCAAATTATAAAACTCATATTAAAACTGAATATTTATTCAGAAAATAGAGTAATTTTCAGAAAATTTAGATTAATGTTTATATTCTAAATTATTTATATATTATTTTTCGATTTTTTCCACAAAAAAAAGACTTAGCAAAATTTCTAAATCTTTTTTTTAACATATTTTCATTATAACATAATAATTTTGACATTCATAATTATTTAATATATATAAATCCTTTAGTAGATTTCACTTCTATTTTCTTTCCTAAATATATTTCTAATGCATCAGAATATTTTTCAAAGTCCGATTTTCCAAGGCCTATAGGACACCATATTTTGTAAACGTTTTCTTCTTTTTCTAAAGTAGTTTCTACCACTGTCGGATATTCTTGATCTTTATTACAAAGTCCCACTTTGTTAAAAAATATATCCAATGGTTCCTTTTTTTCTTCTTTTTTTGTAAATGCGCTGACTATAATTTCTAAAGTACCCCAAATTCCATCAAATATAATTTGAAGTAAATTTCCATCACTACTCATTAAATAATATCCCCCCTTACAAATTATCATGAAATATTCATGGTAATTTTTTCTATATTTCTAAATATTCACAATATACTTTCTTTTAAATTTTAACAATTATTGGAAAGTGATCTGAGTAGAATACTTGGTCAATTTCATAGCATTTTATATCTACTATTGAACTTATAAAAACATAATCTATCCTGGAAGTTTTAAATGTTGGATAAAAATCTTTACATAAATACTGAGCTACATCTTTATAAGAGCCTAAACTAATGTTTTTTTCATTAAAATCTCCACAAATCACAATATCTTTTTTCTGACTTTTAGCAAAATCTAAAATTTCACTTATTTGTGTCTGTCTTTCTTCTATATCTAATCCTAAGTGAGTATTTATAATGATTTTGTCATCTATGTCTATACTCAATAACCCTCTTTGTTCTGTTTTGCTACTTAGCAATATATGTGAGCTATAATTTATTTTATTTTTACTTAATATACATATACCAAATTTCATTTTTCTATTATTTACATGCAATCCAAATACACCATCCATATTTAATAATATTTTCATAAGTTTAAATTGATAATATAAAACTTCTTGAATACAAATAACATCACAATCTAAAGATTTTAAGTAGCCTATAAGTTGAAATAAGGTGATTCTTCTAAACTCATCCATTCCCTTATGTATGTTATAACAAATTAGCTTCAAATTTTTCACCTCCTAATCATAGACTTATTACAAAATAATATTCATAAGATTAAATAATTATCCTTTTAAATTTTTTCATAATAAAAAGAAGACAATTAATTTGTCTTCTTTAATATATACACTTAATTTACAAATTAAAACCTAAAGTCTCTTTCACCACTTGTAATTTTTATCAGTCTTTCTTCTACTATTTCTCTAACTTTATCTTTAGGTATTTTTTTAACTTCTTTTTTAATTAAATTTTCACCAGATTCTTTTGTAGATTCTGATGCATAGTCTTCTAAGTACTCTTTTAAGGTCATAATAGCATTAGGTTGACAACAATTGGCTATTTGACCATTTTTACATAGAGCCATAAATCTATCTCCTGTTCTTCCCTCTCTATAACAAGCAGTACAGAAACTTGGTATATAGTTCATATCTAGTAACCAGTTTACAACTTCATCTAAAGTTCTATCATCATCCACATCAAATTGAGCACTTGTAATTTCTTCTTTTATTCCTTCTGCTCTATCTGCATATCCTCCAACACTTGTTGATGATGCCCCACTTATTTGTGACACTCCTAAATGCAATACTTTTTCTCTAGTTTTTTGAGATTCTCTTGTTGAAACTATCATTCCTGTATAAGGTACTGCTAAACGAATTATTGCCACTATTTTTTGGAATATTTCATCTGATAAAGCTTCTGGGAATTCAGATACGTCTATATCATCAGCTGGGCGAAGTCTTGGTACACTTATTGTATGTGGTCCCACTCCAAATGCAGCTTCCAAATGTTCTGCATGCATTAATATTCCTACTAATTCATATTTATAAGTGCTAAGCCCATATAACACACCTAAGCCTACATCATCTATTCCAGCCTCCATGGCTCTATCATGAGCTTCTGTATGATAATCATAATCATGTTTTGGACCTGTTGGATGGAGTTTCTCATAAGATTCTTTATTATAAGTTTCTTGGAATAGTATATATGTACCTATACCTGCATCTTTCAATTTTTTATAGTTTTCTATAGTTGTAGCCGCTATATTTACATTTACTCTACGAATTGCTCCATTTTTATGTTTTATACTATAAATAGTATCTATAGATTCTAATATATATTCTATTGGATTGTTTTTTGGATCTTCTCCTGCTTCTAAAGCAAGTCTTTTATGACCTAAATCTTGTAATGCTATTACTTCCCTCTTTATTTCTTCTTGAGTTAATTTTTTTCTAGCTATTTTTTTGTTTTTTAAATGATAAGGACAGTATACACATCCATTCACACAATAATTTGATAAATACAATGGGGCAAACATTACAATACGATTTCCATAAAATCTTTTTTTAATATCTTCAGCCATTTTAAACATTCTTTCAATTAATTCTTTATCTTCACATTCAAGTAAAACTGCAGCTTCTCTGTGAGTTAATCCTTTTGCTCTATTGGCTTTGTCTAATATTCCTTCAATTAATTCCTTATTTACTTTATTTGATTTTGCATACTCTAAACTTTCTAAAATCTCATCATGATTGATAAATTCTTCTGCCTTTTTCGATTTTGGATCATAAACCATATTATTTCTCCTCCTAAAAATGTTTTTTGCTGACAAATTAGAAGACACGTATTATTAAGCACAAAAAACCTTCGCCCACTGCGAAGGTTATCATAAACTTAATATATCACTGTCTTTTTACTTAAGATTGGTCTTAGTAATCAGACTAATTTCATATTATGATTACCTTCCCCCTCAGATGATACTTTAGGGTCAGCCTAATTAAATAATAGCACTTTTTACATATTTTAGGTTGTTTTTGTTAGATTTTTAAATAAATAAAGCACTCCTCATATTTCTATGGGAATGCTTTATTTATCTATTTACATACATAATTTCTTTTTGATACTTCGTAGTTTGAATACATTGAATCTTTTGTTACATCTGCCTTTATATTTAAAAAGTCTGGAAGTAATATCTTTCCATTTTGATCTGTAGCTTCTATTTCTAATATTCCATACTTTTTATCATTGTTAAATACGTCTAATTTGAAATATTGATTTTCATATACGAAACAGTGACGAGTCTTTATTATTGTAAATAATTGGTTATCTATTTCAGATAAATATGTTAAGTATAACTTATCACTTATTTTCTTTTCTTTTCTAAAGGTTCTATAATTATTAACTCTTTCTTTTTCAGTATAGTAATATGAATAATTTTCTCTATTTCCTATTTGTCTAATCCTTCTTTCAACATTTGAATTAGAGGATTTTAAGTAATGCTGAACTATATCCATTTTTTCTGAAGTATTTATTATATTATCTATGTCAATATTCTCAACATCTACTAAGTATTTACGTATAGTTCCCGTTGGCATATGTTCATCTAAATCATTATATATTTCTTTTAATACTCTTTCTACTTTTCCTTCAAAATCTGTAGAGTTATCAAATATTCTTAAACGAGGATGACCCACCCAAGCGTTTAATGTTAATTCATCTATTTGCCTTGCATCTTCTAATGATTCACTTCTAGCTGCATTGTTAGCTAATGTGTAATGTTCTTCCGCTCCATTAGCAGTTGTTACTAAATGTAATACTAAATCATATCTATCTATTAATTCATTTTCAGTTGTTCCAAATTCATCTAATATTGCTTCAAACTCTTCCTTTGATACGTAGGCTTTATTGTCTAATAGACCTCTATCATAAAGTATTATTATCTTTTCAGAATCCATTTCTTTAGCTGCTTTTTCATAAACTTCTTCTTTTTTAAATTGAAGATTCAAAAGGTAGTCCTGGAATATGAACATATTTTCCTTACCACCAAGTGGTGAAACTCCACCTCTGATTAATTCTGTTGCTGTTTCTGAAACTATTAAAACTTTATACCCTTTTTCTTTAAAAGTATTCTCTATCAAATTAAGCATTGTACTTTTCCCAGAGCAAGGACCTCCAGTTATTACAATTTTTTTTATAGCTTTCATGTTGGTTCCTCCAATATTGTCAAATATCTTGTCAAATTTATATATAAAACATTTTCTGTTTTTGTACTCTTAAAAAACGACACTTTTCTATTATATTGCATTTTTGTAAAAAGTGAATAGTTTTTTGTTTCCAATTTTATTATTCATATTAATATAATTTCTCTACATATATTATTCTTTATAATTTTCTATAATTTATTATCATATTTACTACTTATAATTATAAATTATCTACCTATTATATAACCTATAAACATTAACAATTAAAAACCTTGAATTTTTCAATCCAAGGTTTTTATTATTTTAATTTGTATTATTGTTTTGATTTTATTAACTCTTCAACTTCTTTAATTTGTGGCATTGAACGTATAGCACCTTTTCTTGTTGTTACTATTGATGCAGCAGCACTAGCAAAAGATATCATTTCTTTTATATTTTCTTCATTTAAATCATTAATATCATTATCTATTAAATATCCTAAACAACTTCCACAGAAAGTATCACCTGCCCCTGTTGTATCAATTGTTGTTTCTTGTAAATATGCTTCTTGCTTAATCTTTAAATCTTTATAATAAGCTGTACTTCCTTTACTTCCTTCCGTTACTAATATTAGCTTTATTTTGTATTTATTTTTTATTATTTCTACAGCTTTATCTATATCATTGCATCCTGTTAAGAATTTGGCTTCTTCATCTTCTATTTTTAATATATGACATACTGAACATCCAAAATCTATTTGTTCTCTTGCATTATTTAAGTCATCCCATAATAATGGTCTTAGATTGGGATCAAATGATATAAGTTTATTTTCACTTTCAGCTTTTTTTATGGCTGCTTTCGTTGCTTTTCTTGCTTCTTCATGAGTCATTGATAATGTTCCAAAATGGAATATCCTCGTATCCCTTATTAAATCAAATTTAACATCATTTATATTTAGCATCATGTCGGCTCCTGGCTTTCTGTAAAAGGAAAAACTCCTTTCTCCATTTTCATCAGTATTAACAAAAGCTAGTGTTGTATTCACATGCTCATCAAATACTAAACCAGTGGAATCTATACCGACTTCATCTATTGTGTTCTTTAAAATTTTTCCAAAAGCATCTTGTCCTACTTTTCCTATAAAAGCAGTTTTCTTATTCATTTTATTTAACATTGCTAATACATTACAAGGAGCTCCACCTGGATTTGCTTCATATATATTATTTCCTTGTTCACTACTTCCATTTAAAGTAAAATCTATAAGTAGCTCCCCAAGTGCAACAACATCATATTTCATTTTTTAATTCCTTCCTTAATATATATTCTACTTATAACTATAAGAGTTTAGATTATACAGTTCAAGTTTTCCGTTAATATTATATTTAATCTCTATTTTACTATTGTCATCATATACTCTAGTCGTCATTACTTTTTCTCCATTATTTATAAAAATCTCCAAAGATGATGTATCTGAGTATATTTGTAAATTTTCAAGAAAATCTATATATACATGACGTTCATCACGACCATAACCACTTTTACCTAATTTAAGAGTGAAAATATTATTCTCAAATAATAACTCCAGGTCACTACGTAGATTCATTTTAAAACAATTAGTTTTTTCTTTTAAATTTATATTTAATTCATAAACATTGTTTTTTGTTATAATGCTTCTTACTTTATTTAAATCATATATCTTTTTACTTTTACGAAGATTTTTTAATTCTTCTATTGGTTTTTGATAAAGTTTATTATTTCTTATACATAATGCTCTTGGTATAGTTAATGCATGTTGCCAATTTTCTTTAACTGTAACTTCATTAGTGTAAGGTATATCTGGTAGACCCATCCATCCAATTAAAATCCTACGATTTTTCTCATCTTCAAATGTTTGAGGTGCATAGAAATCAAAACCATTATCTAACTCATTAAATTCACTAAGCTTAGTATTTTCTACTATATTATCCATAAATAAATAACCATTTTGATATATATTTTCATATTTAATTCCTTCTTGTTCTATTCCTTGAGGACAAGTTATTAGTATAGTTTTATTATCTAAATCAAATACATCTGGACATTCCCACATATATCCGAATTTTTCCTTAGTTTGAATACGATTAATATATTTCCAGTTTATCAAATCCTTTGATTCATAAACTAAAATACATCCTATGTCATCTAAAGTTCTTGCCCCTAAAACCATATAGTAAAGTCCATTTTTTTCATAAACCTTCGGATCTCTAACATGACAAGATACATCTGATGGATAGTCTACATTTTTCATTAAACATTTTTTTTCACTAAAGTTTATTCCATCTTCACTTGTTAAATAAATAGTATTGTGCTGGCGACCAGATTTTATATAATCATGGTCACCCTCTTCTTTTACATTTCCCGTATAAAAAACATGCATTTTATTATCTTTTATAAAAGTACTTCCTGAATACGCTCCGCCTTTATCTAATTCATTATCTGCAAATATAGCCATTGGCTCTGATTTAAAGTTTATAAAATCTTTTGTTGAGTAATGTCCCCAATGTTTTAATTCCCCATAAACATCTGTTGGAGAATATTGATAATATATATGATAAGTTCCATTTAGTTCACATAAACCATTTGGGTCATTTAGCCATCCTATTGGTGGCATTAAATGATATGATAAACGAAACTTATCACTATTTAAATTTCCATTTTCGTGAGCTTCAATTGTATCTTTTTTCATTTGTTCAAAATTCATTTTTAGCTCCTTATTTTAATTATTTCATCACCAAATTTGTATTGACCATCATTGAAATCAAATTCTTTTCCATTTGTAATAATACAAGGTGTTGCTACAGAGTATCCTGATTTAGTTATAAAATCTAAATCTACTTCTAATAATAAATCACCTTTCTTAACATTTTGTCCTTCTTTTATATGACTTGTAAAACCTTCACCCTCTAAATTTAATGTATCTATACCACAGTGAACTAATATCTCGGTTCCTTTCGTAGATGTTATTCCAAAAGCATGTTTTGTTGGAAAAGCAAATGTAATTTTTCCATCACACGGAGCTACTATCTTTCCATAAGTAGGGAATATTACAATTCCATCACCCATTACTTTTGCTGCAAAAGTTTCATCTGGTGACTCTGTTACGCTTTTAATTTCTCCACTCATTGGTGAAATTAAAATTTCTGCTGTTACAGCTACTTCTTCTTTTTTATTTTCTTCAGCGTTATTATTTCCTAACTCTTTCATAGCTTGTCTTTTGAATAAAATAAAAGTTAATATGAAAGATGTTCCTATAGATAATACTAAACCTATGGCAAAATTGCCCCAACTTTCTGGTCTTATTGATATAAACCCTGGAAGTCCTGCTGCTCCAAGTGCTATTGCAAGAGTATGAGTTCCTGCTAAATAAGCACTACCAACTGCCGAACCTATCATAGCTGCATAGAATGGATATTTAAGTTTTAATGTAACTCCAAACATAGCAGGCTCTGTTATGCCAAGTAAAGCTGATATTCCTGATGCTGAACAAATACTTTTTAACTTTTGATCTTTAGTTAATAATAAAACTGCAATTACTGCTGCACCTTGAGCAACGTTTGACATTGAAGCTGTCGGGAATATAAAAGTTCCACCTGTTGTTGATGCTGATGCTAATAACTGTGTTTCAATAGCTATAAAACTTTGGTGCATTCCTGTTAAACAAATCGGAGCATATAGTAAACCTAAAATTCCTCCTCCAACAAATCCTAAACTATTGTATATCCATGTCATTCCATTAGCTAGTAAAACTCCAACGTCTCTAAGTATTGGTCCCACAAATAAAAATGTTATAAATGACGTAATTAATGTTGCTAAAAGTGGTGTTGTTAAATTGTCTAGCCAAATAGGTGTTATTTTATGAAGTTTTTTCTCAATCGTTGCTAATATCCAAGATACAGCAAGTACTGGAAGAACTGTTCCTTGATAACCTACAGCTTCTATATTTAAATTAAATAAGTTCCAAACAGGCACCTCTACTCCTGCTTGTCCATAACTATACGCATTTAACAAATCTGGATGAACCATTATCATCCCAAGTACAGCTCCAAGATAAGGATTTCCTCCAAATTTCTTTGTGGCAGAAAAACCTATTAACACTGGTAAAAATACAAAAGCTGCATTTGAAAACAGATTTATCATTGCTGCTAAATCTGCAAATTGAGGATAAGCCTCTATTATACTTTTACTTGCAATAAATAAACCTTTAGCAGTTAATATGTTGTTTATTCCCATTAATAAACCTCCAGCAACTATGGCTGGTATAATAGGTACAAATATATCACTTAATAATTTAATTCCTCTTTGAATTATATTTCCTTTTTTCTCTGTCTTTTCTTCTTTTACTTTATTCACCTGTTCACCAAGCTGTTTATTCATTTCATCACAAACTCTGTTTACAAGTCCTGGCCCAATAATTATTTGATACTGACATTTAGCATTAAAGGTTCCTTTGACACCTTCTATATCTGTTACAACATCTTCTTTTATTAAAGATTCCTCTACTAATGTTAATCTTAAACGTGTTGCACAATGTATAGCAGAAGTTATGTTTTCTTTACCTCCAACTGCATCTATTATTTCTTTTGACATTTTTATACAATCCATATATAATCCTCCTGATTTTATGGTACCGGTTCCTCTTTTTAAATATATATTTTCATAAGATAAATGTCAATAGGTTAAAGTACATTAAAAAATTTTTATGATATCGGTTTCACATTTCTTTCTATATAAAAAGTTATATTCAGCCATATAGCCAACAACCTAAAAAAATCAAACCCATTGCTCCATTAAGAAGCTTAAAATTATATATTTATCCACAAAAACAAAAAGTGTTAAATTAAACATTTAACACTTTCTCCTTCAATCATATAATAACCTATTATTTGCTTTTTCGGCACCGTCTTATTATTTAACAGCTTGACTATGGTTTCCCCAGCTAAATTTCCTGCTAATTCATTATCAAATCTTATAGTACATAAACTTGGCGTTAATAAACCTGATATTGTATATCCACCAAATCCAATAACAGAAATATCTTCTGGTATGGATAGCCCTATACCTCTAATTTCCTTATATGCTGCCATTGCTATATTATCAGTTGCACATATGATAAGAGTAGGCCTTTTTCTTTTTAATAAATTTTTTACTACTTCTGTAGTCTTATCAAAAGAAAAATCTGTTTCTAATACTTCTATTTTTTTATCTTTATTTATGTTAATTCCATCTAAAATACCTTTTTTTCTTACACTTCCTACTGCTTCATCTTTATCACATACACCTAAATATACTATATCCTTGTGACCCATTTTTACTGCATATTTTCCTATCTCTACTCCTGCACTGTAATCATCATTTACAATAGAAATTCCTTCTTTTAATTGCTGACCAACAAATATTACAGGTATATCAATTTTTTTAACTAGATTTCTATGCTGTTTTGTTATAAATGTTGATAATAAAATAATACCATCCACATTCATTCTCCAAAGATTTTCCATAGATGATAGCTCTCTATTTTGGTCATGATTTGTATTAATAATTATAGTTGTATATCCTTCATTTCTTAAATATTCATCTATAGACATAAGCATTCTTGAAGAAGTTGTGGAATCTAAGCATGGAGCTATAAGCCCAATAATATTAGATTTTTTAGCTTTTAGACTTTGGGCAAATGCATTAGGCTCATAATTATTTTTTTCTATTATTTCTTTAATTTTTTCTTTTGTTTCTTCCTTAACATATCCACCATTAAAATATCTAGATATAGTGCTCTTACTAACGTCACACATTTTAGCAATATCCGACATAGTTAATTTCTTTTCCTTCATAATATCACATCCTCATTAAAATGATTATAACAATAATAATATAGCCAAACAATACAAATAATACTATTAAAGAATTCTCTAATACATTAAGAAAGGATTTTCTATGAAAAAGATTGGAATGAGAAATATAAAAACTGGTATTGCCGTTTTCTTTGCAACTTTAGCTGGCTATCTAGGCATAGTTGAGACACCAGTTTATACAGTATCTGTTTGTATATTTTCTATAAAAAACACTATAAAAGGTTCTATTAAAGATTCCTGGTCTAGAGTTTTAGGCACTTTACTTGGTGGTTTAATTGGTTTTTTAAGTGTACTTTTTTTCAAGGGTAATATTATTTCAGCTACTTTAGGAGTAATTTTAATTATATATATTTGTAATATATTAAAAATTTCTGATTCCTCTGCCATAGCATCTGTAACCTTTATTTCTATATGTTTAGGAATTGGTAATAACGATCCACTGAATTATTCTATTATGAGAACTATAGATACTTTAGTGGGAGTAATTATAGCTTTAGTTGTTAATTATGCTGTAAGTCGCAAAAGATATATAAAATACTTATGGGCATCTTTCAACTCTGATTATAGTGACTGCTTAAATATTATTCACTCCATGGTAAAAAATTTAGATTTTTCTTCGTTATATATAAAACTTAATAATAAACACTCTGAATTACAGGAATATTATAATCAATTAATAGATGAAATACCCTACTCTAAGGAAACTCATGATATAAATACTTTATATTATAAGTTTGACATTGTAGAGCAATTAATACATCATGTTCATGGTTTATATTTAATAGAAAAAAAGGTTTCTTCCATAGATACTAGTTTAAATGAACCTATATATAAATATCATAAAGACAGTATTTTATCACTTCTAGACCAATCTACTGAACAAAAATAAAATCCAGAAAAAATTATTATTTTTCCTGGATCTTTCTTCTATTTTAATGATTCTAATGCTTTTTCATAATTTGGCTCATTTGTAATTTCTTCTAAATATTCTACATATACAACTTTGTTATTTTCATCTACAACAAATACTGCTCTAGATAAAAGTCCAAGCTCGTTTATGTAAACTCCATAATTATTTCCAAATTCTCTATCTTTGTAGTCTGAAACTGTTTTTACTCTATCTATTCCAGCACCACCACACCATCTTCCTTGTGCAAATGGTAAGTCCATAGATATTGTATAAATTGTTATATTTTCATCTAATTCAGTTGCTTCTTGGTTAAATTTTCTAACTTCCATATCACAAACTGCAGTATCTAAAGATGGTACTGTTAAAAATATTCTTTTTCCTTTTGTGTCACTAAGTTTTAATGGATTTAAATCATTATCTACAACAGTAAAATCAGGAGCTACATCTCCTACTTTTACTTGAGTTCCTTTTAATGTTAATGGGTTTCCTTGAAATGTTACTTTCATCATAATACCTCCTACAGAAATTATTACTATAATTAGTTTTAAGTTTTACTGTACTATTTATACCCATTTTTATTTTAATTAAATTATCCTTTATAGATTTTTTTATTTTATTTGTCTAAGTTCATCAATACTAAAATTTAAAAGTTCTTTCAATTCTTTTCTTCTTTTCATAACATCCTCTGTATTATTTATTATTATCTGCCTAGCCTCACCCAGTAAATTTAAATACTCCTCATAACTTTCATCATAAACTGATTCCAATTCCTTCCTTATCTTAGCTGATAAAGAAGGGCTTTTTCCTCCAGTAGAGACACTTAGTAATAAGTCTCCTCTTTTCACAAAAGAAGGTACTGTAAAATTAGATAAATCTACGTCATCAACTACATTTACTAATTTTCCATATTCTCTACAATAAGTTCCTATTTGATGATTTACATCCTTATTATTAGTAGCAGCAACTACAACAAAAGCTTTCTTTATATATTTTTCATTATAACTATCTTCTATAATTTCTATTTCATCTTTAATATTTTCAAACTCTTTTATAAATTCTTCACTTACTACTACTACTTTTTTGTTAAAAGCAAGAAAGTTTATACATTTTCTATATGCTACCTTGCCACCACCTATAATAACAATTTTCATATCATGTATTTTTAAATTAATTGGATAATACATAGCATCCTCCGTATCCTATAATTATGTAGTTCTAATTATATTTTAATATAATTATTAATAACTAAAAATACCTTAAAGAAGTTTTATAAACTAACTTTAAGGTATTTATAATTTCTACTTTATTGAAAACCTATAACTACTTTCAGGTTTAAAATCCTCTTGTTTAATTTCTATTCTATGATTAAATATTGGCCCATCTACTACAAATGTATGGTACTCTCCATTTTCTCCACAAGGATCAGAACCAGTAGCTTTAATCTTTTCCACCAACTCTTTTGTTAGTGTTTTTCCTAAAAAATCTTTGCTCATACAATCTAAGTTTACTTTCTTAATTATAGCTTTGAACCCGTTATCTATAACTTCATTAACAAGTTTTTCTCTATTTTCTTGCCATAAAGGAAATTCATAGTTTAAACCTGTATTTGTTGCTCTATCTATTCCCCATTGTTTATGTAGCTCAATATCAATATCTCCATATACTACTGAAGTTGCACCCATTTCCTTTGCCACCTTAAGTTTTTCTTCAAACTTAATTTCGTATTCTGAAGCATCACACTCTGCATAAATCACAGGAATTTCCAAACTTTTACTAACTTGTTCTAGTAAATTATAACTTAAACCATGAGTCCAAGTTTCACAAGCAGATTTTTTCACAGTAGTTAAAAGTGCCACCGGAATACATCCTTCTTGTATTTTTCTATATAAAGCTAGTATACAATCTTTTCCACCACTATATGATAAAACAAATTTATTATTCATAATCTTTCCTCCAATATGTTTTATCACTTATATTAACTAGTTGCTTTTTAACATTTTAGCTATGTCTTTAGCAAAATAAGTGATTATTATTGTAGCTCCTGCTCTTTTTATAGACATAACTGCTTCATAAATAGCACTTTCATTTAATAATCCTTCTTTAACAGCTAATTTTAACATTGAGTATTCACCACTTACGTTATAAGCTGCTATTGGTAAATCAAAGTTATCTTTGAATCTTTGTATTACATCTAAATAAGATAGAGCTGGTTTAACCATTATTATGTCAGCACCTTCTTCAACGTCTAATTGTCCTTCTATTACTGCTTCATTTGTGTTTGCTGGATCCATTTGATAAGTTTTTCTGTCACCAAATTGAGGTGCAGAGTTTGCAGCTTCTCTAAATGGTCCATAGAATGATGAAGCATATTTAGCACTGTAAGCCATTATAGCCACATTCTCAAATCCATTATTATCTAAAACTTCTCTTATTGCTCCTATTCTTCCATCCATCATGTCTGATGGTGCAACCATATCTGCACCAGCCTGTGCGTAGCTTAAAGATATTTTAGCAAGGTAATCTAATGTTTTGTCATTATGTACATATCCAGTATCAGTTAATATTCCACAATGTCCATGACTTGTGTATTCACACATACATACGTCGCAAATTACATCCATTTCTGGGTTTATTTCTTTTATTTTTCTTATGGCTCTTTGAACTCCACCTTCTGGATTAAATGCTTCACTTGCGCAACAGTCCTTTTTATGGTCATCTGGCACACCAAATAACAATACATGCTCTATTCCAAGTTCTGTTAATTCTTTTATTTCATCATCTAACATATCCACTGAAAAATGATAAACGCCTTCCATTGATGATATTTCTCTTTTTATGTTTTCTCCATCTACTATAAATAATGGATAAATTAAATCTTCTACTTGTAATTTTGTTTCTCTCACTAAGTTTCTTATAGCTTTACTACTTCTTAATCTTCTTGGTCTTCTTAACATGTTAATTCCCCCATTTGTATTTTTTCATTATTTGATATTGCATCTATCATACTGTCAATTGTCGCTACTTCAGCTTCTTTATAAACTTCCAATCCATATTCCTCTATGGTTTTGCTAGTTATTGGACCTATGGATATTATATTTTTATTTTTTAACTGTTGAAGATTTTCTTCTCCAATTAAAGTTATAAAGTTTTTAACTGTTGAAGAGCTGGCAAAAGTGATATAATCCACGTTTTCATCTTCTATTACTTCTAGAGCCAAATCTTTTTTATCATTATCTATAACTGACTCATAAGTAATAACTTCTTTAATATAACATTTCTCACTTAATTTATTAATTAAGAAATCTCTAGCTTTTTTTGCCCTTGGAATTAAAATTTTATCATTTTCATTAATAATATCTTTTAATTCTTCATAAAGTCCTTCAGCTACATATTTTTGTGGAACTATATCAGCAATTATACCTCTTGATTTAATAGCTTTTGCAGTTTCTCCTCCCACAGCACAAATTTTGCTATTGCAAAGAACTCTTGAATCATATCCTTTTTCATTTAACTTATCAAAGAATATATCAACTGCATTTTTACTACTAAATAGTATATAAGTATAATCTTTAATTTTATCTATTTCTACTTCTAGTTCTTTATTCTCCTCAACCTTTTGAATTTTTATAGTTGGGATTTCTATTGGATTTCCACCCATCTCACTTATTTTTTCAGCTAGTGCACTACTTTGCGTTCTACATCTAGTAACCACTATACTTTTCCCAAACAATGGTTTTTCCTCGAAGAAGTTTAACTTTTCTCTAAGATTTACAACACTTCCAACTACTATTAAAGTAGGTGGTTTAACATTTTCTTTAATTGCTACTTCATGAGCATTTTCTAAAGTAGCTGTTACAACTCTTTGGTTAGGTCTTGTTGCCCAACTAATAAAAGCCACTGGAGTATTTTTATCTTTGCCTTCTTTAATTAGATTTTCGCTTATATTCTTTAAGTTAGCAATTCCCATTAAAAATACTAAAGTTCCTTTTACATTTGCTAGAGCATTCCAGTTTATTTCCTTTGTTTCTTTTCCATCTTTTCTAGGATGACCTGTTATAACATGGAAAGATGAAGCATGATCTCTGTGAGTTATAGGAATACCTGCATAACATAGGCCTCCTATTGGAGAAGTTATTCCTGGTACTACCTCAAATTCAATATTTTCACTACGAAGAAGTTCTGCTTCTTCTCCTCCTCGACCAAATACATAAGGATCTCCACCTTTTAATCTAACAACAATCTTTCCTTCCAATGCCTTATCAGCAATTAATCTATTTATGTCATCTTGTGGTAGCATATGATTACTAGATGCTTTTCCTACATTTATAAATATACAGTCTTTCTTTGCTTCTTCTAAGTATTTAACGTTAGCTAACCTATCATAAACTATTACATCTGCTTTTCTTATACATTCTAAACCTTTCAAAGTTATAAGTTTATAATCTCCAGGTCCTGCCCCCACTAAGTAAACTTTTCCATTCATAGTTTTCATACTCCTTAAATTCACTATAACTTGTTGTACTCTTTAAGAACTTCTTCTGCCAAATCAAATCCTATTTTAGAAGAGTCCTTAACACTTCCTTCTATTGATTTCACAACTAGTTTTTTACCCTCTTCATCTCCATAAAGACCTGTTAATATTAATTTATCATCATTAATTTCACAATATGCCCCCATAGGAACATGGCAACTTCCGTTAACTCCTGCTAAGAATCCTCTCTCTGCTGCTACTTGTATTTCTGTTGTTTCATCTTTAATATGAGAAATTATTTCTTCCATATGTGAATCATTTTCTCTTATTTCTAAAGCAAGCGCCCCTTGAGCTGGAGCTGGTATCATTATATTAGTAGGTAAGTAGTAACTAATATGTTCTTCTAAGCCTGCTCTTAGTAAGCCTGCTGCTGCTAATACAATACCATGAAGATTTTCATCTTCTATTTTTCGTATTCTAGTATCTATATTTCCTCTTATGGGTACTATTTCTAAATCAGGTCTATATTTAAGAAGTTGATATATTCTTCTTTTACTTCCTGTACCAATTCTTGCTCCATGAGGTAAATCTTCTATTGTTTTGTAATTTTCTTTTAAAACAAGAATATCTCTAGGATCTTCTCTTCTTGGCACATTTGCAAATTTTAATCCTTGTGGAAGAGTTGATGGCATATCCTTCATACTGTGCACAGCTAAATCTATTTCTCTATCTAAAAGTTTCTGCTCAATCTCTCTTGTAAATAGACCCTTATCTCCTATTTTATGCAAAGGCAAATGCGTTACTAAATCACCCTTTGTTTTTATTATCTTAATTTCAAATTCAATCTCTGGATTAGCTTTTTTTAATTCTTCAACTACCCAGTTAGTTTGAATAAGGGCTAATTTACTACCTCGCGTTCCAACTACTATCTTCATATTAATTCTCCTTATTTTATAGGAATTCTATTTTAATAAGATGTTATCTTTTATTTCTATTTTTATTTACTAATATTGTTGAAAAATATGATATCTTCTCATCAATATGTTCATCCCTTAAATTAGTAAATACCTCTTCTTTTTCTTGAGATGAATTACTAACTAGTATAGCATGATCAATTAAGTCATGTTTTTTCAATTTATCTATAACCATATTTATTTTTTTGTAAACTTTCATTAGTACTAAACAATCATATTTTTCAAGAGCTTCATCTATCTTATCTTCTTCCATAGTACATGGTATTACTATTAATGGATCTGTGTCCATTACTAGAGGGAAGTTTTGGTTTGATGCTATATTAGAAAATGATGAAATTCCTGGTATAGTTTCTACTTCTACTTCTTCCATTAGTCTTTCCATTACATATACATAGGTACTGTATATCATAGGATCTCCCAATGTTACGAAACCAACATTTTTACCTTTTTTAACATCTTCAACTATTTCACCAGAAACTGAATTCCATACTTGTATTTTTTCTGTTCCATTGAAACTCATAGGAAAATGTCTAGATTTTATTTCTAAGCTTTCTGGTAAGTATTCATCAACTATTGATAATGCTAAACTTTCCCCACCTTTTTTAGATTCTGGTGTATATAATATATCTAAATTTTTTAGTGTGTTAACTGCCTTTACGGTTACTAATGAACTATCTCCTGGTCCAGTTCCAATTCCATAAAACTTTGCCATATTAATTCCCTCCAATTATTAAATGCTTACTTCCTCTAATTCCTTCATACAATCTAGTGCATGATTAGCAAATTTCTCTTGTATGTAAGAATTTTCTCCAAGTCCTTTTAAATGAACTTTTACATTAAATCCTTCTTTTTCTAAAATAGTTTTCCATGAATCTTCCTCATCACTTGCCATATCATTTATAGCATGATCTCCTGCTACTAACATAAATGGCATTAAATCTACTGTTTTTACATTTCTTTCTTTTAATAGTTTTATAACTTGGTCAATTTCTGGATATCCTTCAACAGTTCCAACATAAGCATTTATTCCATAATCTCTAAACATATACTCTATAGCTGGATAAGACGCATGACTTTCATGTTCTGTACCATGCCCCATAAATACTATTGCCTCATCTATATCCATTGTTTCAATATCTTGTTTTACAGCTAAAACAGTTTCTCTATAATCTTCTATATAAGTTAATAGTGGTCTTCCTAAAGAAATTCTTTCAAATTGATCCTTAAATCCATCTACCATTTCTTTAAGTTTGTTATACTCTTCTCCACATATAATATGAAGAGATTGTACTATTACTTCTTCATAACCTTCATTATAAAGTCTCTCTAAAGCTTCTACTGGGTTGTCAATTATTAAGTTGTCTCTTTTCTTTAATTTTTTTATAATCATACTTGAAGTAAATGCTCTGTAAAAATCATATCCTTCGAAACGTTCTTTTATTTTATTTTCACAAGGTTCTATAGTTTTTTTTCTAGTTTCATGATAGCTAGTCCCGAAACTTACTACCAATATAGCTTTTTTCATAACGTCTCTCCCTTACAGTAAATCTAGATATTTACTATATTAAATTAATTAAATTTTGAATTTTTCCAACAGTATTTGGATAACTCATTTCTTTTCTTTTTATAATAATCACTGGAATATTCAAGTTCTCGCATGCTTTGATTTTTTCTAAAAATCCTCCTGCTACTCCACTTTCTTTTGTAATTACTAAATCAATATTATATTGTTTATATGTAGACTCATTCATCTCAACTGAAAAAGGTCCCTTCATAGCTATAATATTATCTGCATTGAATCCTAATTCTTCGCAACTAATTAAAACTTCACTAGTTGGAAGTACCCTAGGAATTAAGTTTTTATTTTTTATTTTTTCTTTATATAGATACAAATTTTTACTTCCCGTTCCTATAAAAATATTTTGCCCTATTTTATTTGCTATTTCACAAGCTTCATCTATGTCATTAACTATGTACTTATTTTTATAATCTACATATTTTATTAAAGATTCTCTTTCAAATCTAATATATTTTATATTTGTTATTTGTGAAGCTTTGATAGCATTTGTAGATACTTCCACAGCATAAGGATGAGTGGCATCTATTATAGTAGTAATGTAATTTTCATTTATAAAATTAACCATGTCTTTTATAGTTAACTTTTTTAATATAATTTTATTTGAACATTTCTTTGCTAAGTCTTCTCCATATGAAGTTGTTACTGAAACTATATAATCCATATTTTTTTCATTTAAATTATGACATATTTCTATACTATCTGAAGTTCCACCTAAAACTAAAATCATACTTCATATCCCCTTGGAGTTATCATTAAATCATCATGGATATAAGTAGCTTTATTTCCTATAATAACCATAGTTGTCATATCAACTCTTTCAAATTCCATAGTTTCAAATGTGCATATGAATTTTTCTTCCTTTTCTCTTCCCACATCTTTTACTATTCCAACTGGAGTTGATTTTGATTTAAATTCTCCCATGATTTCAAAGGCCTTAGCTAAATGTTCACTTCTTCCCTTACTTCTTGGGTTGTATAAGCAAATAACAAAATCAGCTTCCGCTGCTAATCTAAGTCTCTTTTCTATAACTTCCCAAGGAGTCATTAAATCACTTAAACTTATATGACAGAAATCATGCATTATAGGCGCTCCAAGCACTGCTGCCGCTCCTATACTTGCAGTAACACCCGGCACAACTTTAACTTTTATATCTACATCTTCTTTTGTTATTAATTCTAGTATAAGCCCTGCCATTCCATAGATTCCTGCATCTCCACTACTTATAACAGCAACTTTTTTCCCTGTTTTTGCAATTTCTAAAGCTTGCTTACATCTTTCTATTTCTTTTCTCATACCATTTTGCACAACTTCTTTATCTACAATAAACTCTGTTACTAAATCAATGTAAGTTTTATATCCTACTATAACTTCAGCATCTTCTATTGCCTTTATGGCTTCCATAGTCATCAAGTTTTTGCATCCTGGTCCAATACCTATAACATATATCATATATTAACTCTCCCTACTGAAAATGTAATTCCATTGTATTTATGTTTTTTTATTATTAGATTTCCATTACTTAATAAGTGAGCCACAGGTTCTGCTACAGAGTGAACACCCACATTTTGTTTTACCCACTCTGATTTTTCATATAAATGTTCTACCTTTGATATTTCATCAGCTGTAAATGTTTTAAAAGGAACATTTAAATATTCACTTAAATTTATCAAGGCTCCCTCATTCTTTTTAATATCTATGCTTCCTATCTCTTTTATTGAATTTATATCAATATTTTGCTTATGTAAAAAATCAGATAATGAATTTATCATATATTCTTTATCAATATTTTTTCTGCATCCAATACCTATTACAATATTTTTAGGTACAACTTTAAGAATGTTGTTGTTTATTAAGTTTAAATTTTTCTTATTACTTATTACTATTACTTCGTCCATTTTATTTATTTCATCCTTCTTGCATACATTAAATCCTCTAGTATCTATGTTGTAATCTCCATCTATAAAAAGATTCACAACTTCACCATTAACTAGCATGGAATTTATTTTTAGTACTTTATTTCTAAAGTCATAAATGTGAGCGTTCAATTTTTTTGCAATCATATCTAAGGATGATTTGTCATTAACATCTGTAGCCGTTGTTATAACTGGATTTGAATTTAACAAGTCACTTATATGTAAAGTCATTTCATTGGCTCCACCCATATGTCCGCTAAGCAAACTTATAATATTCTTTCCTTTTTCATCACTGACTAAAATAGCAGGATCTATAAATTTGTTTTCTATCAGAGGTGCTATAGTTCTTACTACTATTCCACATGCCATTATGAAGATAATGTAGTCATATTCACCAAAGATTTTTGGTACAAATTCCTTCAATTTTTTATTTACATAAATAACATTATCTTCCTCTTTAACAGCATCCTTTTTCACATAATATAAATGAGCAGTAGATATATTTCTTTTTATTTTTAACCCAAGTTCTTTCCCATTTTTAGTAATGGATAATATAGCTATTTTTTTATCCTCTATATTCATGAACAAAATCCTTATCATATAATTTTGAGTTATTATATTCTTTTCCTAAAAATTCTCCCACCATTATTAATGCTGTTTTTCTTATATCAGCCTCTTTTACCTTTGTTGCTATATCTTGTAGCGTTCCTTTTACTACTTTTTCATCTGGCCAAGTTGCCTTATATACAACAGCTATTGGTGTTGTTTTATCATATCCACCAGCAATTAGTTTTTCCACAACTTTTCCTATTTCTTGAACTGAAAGGAATATTACCATTGATGTTTGGTGTGCTGCAAAAGATTCTATTGATTCTTTTGATGGCACTGGAGTTCTTCCTTCCATTCTTGTTATTACTACTGATTGAGATATTTCTGGAACTGTATATTCTACACCTAAAGCTGATGATGCTCCAAGGAAAGAACTAACTCCTGGTGTACAATCATAATCTATATTTAATTTTGCTAAATCTTCAACTTGTTCTCTTATTGAACCATATATTGAGAAGTCTCCTGTTTGAAGTCTAACAACTGATTTTTCTTCTTTAATTCCTTTTTCCATAACTTCTATTATTTCTTGTAAGTTCATATATGCACTGTCATGAATTTCGCATCCTTCTTTACAATAATCTAAAAGTGCTGGATTAACTAATGACCCTGCATATATTACCACATCTGCATTAGATAATAATTTATATCCTTTTAATGTTATTAACTCTTTGTCTCCTGGTCCTGCTCCAACAAAATGTACTTTATTCATGTTTATCTTTTTCCCCTTTTTCGCATGATATTATGTATATAGGATTGTGAGGTTTAAAATAATCTCGTCCTCCTAATTGTTCTAATTTACTTATATTTAACAACGATACATCTATATTTTTAAAATCATATTTTTTTAGTAAATTCATTGTGTCATAAAAATTATCAATTAATATAAAGTTAGCTACTAACCTTCCTCCTGATATTAATAAATCTTTTGACCATTTTATTATTTCTTCCAGGTTATTTCCTGTTCCACCTAAAAAAATCCCATCAGCTTTTTCCTTTATTTTAATAGGAGCATAAGCTTGTATAACTTTTATATTTGATAAATTAAATTTTTCTACATTCTTGTTTATTAAATCTATAGCTTCATCATTTCTTTCAATAGCAATAACATTTAAATTATCATAAATTTGAGCTGCTTCAATGGAAACACTACCTGTACCCGCTCCCACATCTATAAAAGTTTTGGCATCTTTCAAGTTCAATTTATTTAATGAGATGGCTCTAACTTCTTCCTTTGTTATAGGAACTTTTCCCCTAATAAATTCATCATTCCTCATCTAGTATCACCACCACATTCATTTCAAATTTTTCAACCGCTAATATTTCTTCAACTTTACCTATAGTTATTCTTTCATTTTGGTAAGATAAATTTTCTCCCACAACAACAACTTTATTTAAGTTTCTTTTTTGTATTTCTTTACAAATCTCATGTGGACCTATTTTATCATCAGTCACCATGCATACTTTTTTATGAGATAATATGTAATCAAAGTCAGGTGTTTTTCCATGACTACTTGTGATATAAACATCGTTCATATCTACAAATATTTTTGAAAAAATATATTGTAACGAGCTTATTCCCGATATTATATTTAAATTTTCATGTTCTATATTATTTGATAAATACTTTCCTATACCATAAATAGATGGATCTCCTGATGCTATTACACTTATGTTTTTATGCAGATTATTTTTAATATACTCTAAAATCTCTTTAAGGTTGGTAGATAAAACTAATTTCTCTCCTTTAAAATCCTTTATAGATTCTAAATTTCTTTTTCCACCAATTAGAACATCTGAAGAATAAATTAATTTTTCTCCCAGTTTAGTTATATAATCAAACTCTCCCGGTCCCAGACCTATTATATTTATCATCTAAAATCCTCCATTAATAAATCTGCGTTTATTGATTTTCCAAGCAATGATTTATCCATTCTAAACATATAAACTTCCACTTGTATATCTTCATTTAGATATTCCTCAGCTCTTTCTTTACATTTGTTGCAAAGTATATTGTATATTTCTGTGTAGTTACTTTTATCTATTATTTCAACTGCACCTTCTGCTGTTACACATTTATTTATTTCTTTTAGAAAATCTAAATCTGCTCCCATTAATGCTAAATTTGCAATCATTATTTCATTTCTAGCATCACAAACTTTACTATGAGTATTAAATATTCCTGCAGATATTTTTATAAACTTTCCAATATGGCCTGCCATAAGTATTTTCTTAAATCCAAGTCTTTTCGCTTCATTTAACATATATCCCACAAAATTGCTCATTCTAACACAGTTGCTCATATCAATTTTCATATAGTCTCTTATAAATTCTTCTCCATGGTTTCCTGGTACTAAAATGATTTTGTCCATTCCTTGTTCTTTTTTCATTTCAAGTTCTATTGATAAAGATTTTTTCCAACCTTCTTCACTCATAGGCTCTACAATCCCTGTCGTTCCAAGTATTGATATTCCCCCAACTATACCTAATCTAGGATTAAAGGTTTTCTTAGCAATTTCTTCACCTTGTGGTGCGAAAATAGTAATTTTTAAAGATTTATCTTTATTTAAAAGTTTATTATTTTCTCCTAAAACCTTGCTAACTTCGCTTCTTATCATTTTCATTGGTACTGGGTTAATTGCTGATTTTCCCACATCTACACTTAAGCCCTTTTTAGTTACAATACCTATACCCACACCACCGGTCACTATTATGTCTTCATCTTCTCTTGAAATCAACTCTACTTTTGCAAATATGTCCATAGTATGTGTAGCATCTATATCATCACCACCATCTTTCTCGATGGAGCAAATAGTATATTTATTCTTTAATTCTATATTTTTAACTTTCAATGTAAGAGGAATTCCTTTTGGTGTATCTATATTAATATTTTCTATTTTTTTATTTGTAAAAAACATATATACAGATGCTTTTGCTGCGGCGGCTGCGCATGAACCTGTCGTATATCCTCTTCTATATTTTTTTCCATCAATATATACATACTCTTCCATAATCAAACCTTACATTGCATATAAAATAGCATTCATTATGGCTGCAGCAATATTACTACCACCTTTTCTTCCTTGAACTACTATGTGAGGAATAGATGTTTTTTCTAATTCATATTTTGACTCTGCAGCTCCCACAAATCCAACTGGAGCACCCACAATAGCTTCAACTTTTCCTCCACCATCAACCATTTCTATAGTTTTATAAAGAGCAGTTGGAGCATTTCCAAATACAAATAATTTTTTACCTTCTTCTTTCATCGCAATTTCTACAGCTGCCATAGATCTAGTTATTCCTTTTTCTTTGGCTAATTCTTTAGTTCTTTCATCAGCTACTAAACATTTGTATTCACACCCAAGAGCATTTAGCCTCATTTTATTTATTCCACTAAGCGCCATATTTGTGTCAGTGTAAATTGTACATTTATTGTTTAAAGCATTTATTATTGAATCTACTGCTGTATCTGATATTTTTAATATATCTAAGTATTCAAAATCAGCACTTGTATGTATGCAACGCTTTATTATCTTTTCTTCTATCTCATTTTTAAATTTATATCCTGGCCTGATATCATCAATTATACCTTGTATAATTTCAAAACTTTTTACCTCTATCATCTTAGGGTCTTTAACGTATTCCACTCTATTTCCTCCCTTTCTTTATGTCCTATAATTTTGGATAAATGTATCTTTTTATAATAATCATTAAAAGATTTTTCTTTCAAATTACTTATTATTCTCTCATAATCCATCTGATTATCAATTAATATTCCAATAACTGTACCACTGTGAGCAATATTAACCCCATAAGCCCCCATCTTATTACTGATTTCTATAATCTCATTTAAATATGGCTTTTTATGTATATTTTCATTTGCCAAACTACTTAGAGTACAGGCCTTACCTATTAACTTTAAATCTTTTTCTCTTAATCCTTCTTCTAATAATTTGAAGGACTTATTTATAATCACTTTATTTTCCAATTTAATATCTAAGTAATTTGGATTGCTTCTTATTATATTTGTTTCTAAAATTTCATCTGGTTCTAAAATTATTACTCTACCATTATATAGGTTGGATAAATATTTTTTTACCTTACCTTTAACAGGATTAAAAATTGAGTTTTTATATAATAAAATAGAATCTGTCGGCTCTATTTCCGAAGCAATACGGGATATTTCTTCATTACCTAAATCTTTATTTATCATGGATAAGGTCGCCTTAATAGTTGCTCCTATATCTGCTGTGGAGCTGGCCATTCCCTTACCTATAGGTATATTGCTATTAATCTCTAGAGATATATTTTCACATTCCCTTAGTGGAATATTAAATCTTTCAAATACTTTTTCTATAGCTTTTCTTGATTTTTTAGGCCCTAAATTAATATTCTCTTTTTTTTCTTCAAGAGTAGCAACTGAAAACATATCAATTGCATAAGAAGATAAGTATTCTTCACTATCTAATATACCTTGAACAAATTCACCACAAGATGCGGGACATATTCCATAAGACTTCATATTATTCTCCCAATAATTTATTTAATTCCTTCAAAATCAATTGGTTTTCCTCATGACTTTTAATTGCTATTCTTATGTGTTTTTCACCTAAACCTATAAAGTTAGATGCATTTCTTATTAAGATATTACTTTCCTTAAATAATTTAAGTTTTAATTCATCTGCTCTTATATCTTTTAATTCCATTAATATAAAGTTTGTATCTGTATCATATACATGTATATTTTCAATTTTTCTTAATTCATTTATCATATATGATCTTTCTTTATGATAATACTCCTTGCTAGATTTTATATATTCTTTATCATTAAAAATATAATTGGATAAAGTATCAGCAAATGAATTTACTGTCCAAGGCTCTTTATATCTATAAATATCATTTATAAGTTTTTTATTACTTGTAACTCCATAACCTAGTCTAAGCCCAGGCATTCCAAAGAATTTTGTTACTGCTTTTATAATAAATATGTTTTTGTACTTTTCCACATATTTTATTAAACTATAATTCTCTTCTTCGTGTACAAACTCCATAAAAGTTTCATCAACTATTAACAACTTATCATTTTTTATTATTATTTCTAAAAGTTCTTCTATATTTTTTACTTTTCCATTTGGATTGTTAGGATTACATATAAATAAACTATCAAAATTATCTATATTGGATTCTATTTCTTCCAAATTTACACTAAATTCATCTTCTTCATTTAGCATAAAGTTTATCAATTCTAAATTGTTTAATTTAGCGCCTCTTTCATATTCTGAAAATGTAGGATTTAATATTGCTAATCTTTTTTTTATATTTTTCATAAGAAGGTATATTATTTCTGTTGCTCCATTGCCTGGAATAATATATTGTGGGTTAATATTTATGTAATTCCCAATATTGCTTCTTAACTTTGTGTAATTAATATCTGGATAGCTTTTACATTTACTTAAACCGTCCAAAATATATTTTCCCAAATTAGGAACAACTTTTGGATTTATATTTGAGCTAAAATCTGTTATATCTTCAGTATTTTTATTAAAAGTTTCTGCCATGATATCCACATTAGCTCCATGTCCTAAATCTTTCATAACTTCCTCCTTTCTTTATTTACAAACCAATTACTAGATAATAAAGAGTTGTAAAAATTATTATTGATATTATTGATGATGAATACATTATTTTATTTGTTCTTACAATATCTTCAATTTCTATTTCTCTTTTTTTATCTCCAATAGTTGGCTTATACACTTCTTGTCCAAAATAAACATTGGTACCACCAAGTTGTATTCCTAAAGCTCCAGCTACTGCACCTTCTGAAAAAGCACAGTTAGGGCTTTTATGATTTTTTCTATCTCTTATTCCAATTTTTAAAGCATCTTTAAAATTAAATCCAATAAATAAACTTCCAAGAGAAAGTAAGATTACACCTAATCTTGCTGGTATGTAATTTGCAATATCATCTATTTTTGCTGATGCAAATCCTAAGTAATAGTACTTGTCATTCTTATAGCCTACTGTTGAGTCTAAAGTGTTAATAGCCTTATATGCCATAGCAAGAGGAGCCCCACCTATAAATCCATAAAACAATGGTGCTATTATTCCGTCTACCGTATTTTCTGCTACAGTTTCCACTGTTGCTCTTACTATTTCTTTTTCATTTAAATTTGTTGTATCTCTTCCTACTATGTATGAAAGCTGAATTCTTGATTTTTCCAAGTCTCCAGTTTTTAATACCTTATATATTTTTTCAGATTCATCTTTTAAACATTTTGTAGCTAATGTTGTATAAATTAATATGGAATTTACTAAAAAGTAAGCTACTTTATTAAACTGAAACAAACGTAGTACAATGGAAGTACTACCTAGTGTTACTCCCACAACCACAAACCAAAGAATGAATCCAGCTACTTTTAATCCTTTATCACTTGTAGTTATCTTTCTTATTTGTTTTTCTACAAAACTAATAAGTTTACCAATAAATCTTACTGGATGAGGCAATGAATAAGGATCTCCTATGATTAAATCAAGAGCATATCCTGTATAAATGGATAAGATATTCATATTATTCACGTCCTCTTTCTATAAAGTTAGATATGCAATCTAAATTGTTATAAAAATGTGTATGTAGATATGTTGCTAAAGTATTACCCTTACTGTAGCCACCTTCCCATTCATCAATAACTTTACCATTCTTTAATTTTCTCATATAATAAGCACATTCTTCTTGACTATCAAAAATTGAATGATGAAACTCATGACCTTTAATTATTTGTCCTTTTTTAGCTAAAATAGTATCCTCCTTAGCCTCACCTAGACAATATCCAAATCTTTTAAGATAAGATGTCATTTTGCTACATCCTTTAAAAATTCCGACCATATTGTAAGTTTCATTATTTTGATCTTCTAACTCTTCTCCAAGATACATTAGTCCACCACACTCCGCATATATTGGAATATGATTATGATGAGCATTCATAATAGAAGATCTGATTTCTTTATTTTCATCTAGCTCTTTTGCAAAAATTTCTGGGAATCCACCTCCTATGTAAACATAATCACACTTGGGAAGTTTTTTATCACTAATAGGACTAAAGTACTTTATATTCATGCCTAACTTTTCAAATAATTCTATGTTTTCTCTATAATAGAAGTTAAAGGCTTTATCATAAGCTATGGCTATGGTTTTATTGTTAACCTTATTTTTTTCTATGAAGTCTTCCAGATTAAAGGAAGTATTAAAATCTTCAGTTTCAGATATTTCAATTATTCTATCAATATCTATATACTTTTCTATTTCCTCTGCCAAGTTATCAAACTTAGCTTTTAAAGAATTTATTTCCACTGAAGGTACTAGTCCTAAATGTCTAGATTCTAAAGAAAATTCTTTATTTGGAGGAAAATATCCAAGTACTTCCACACCAGTATATTTTTCTATAGCTTCTTTTAAAGTATTATAATGAGATTCACTTTTCACATTATTTGTAATAACACCAGCTATATTTACATTTTTATCTAACATCTTATATCCAAGTACCATAGCAGCAGCAGATGTTGCCATTGCCTTTGCATTTATAACTAAAATTACTGGTGTTTTTAATATTTTTGAAGTATATGAACTGGTACAATCATCTAAATCAATTCCATATCCATCATATAGTCCCATTACACCTTCAATCACTGAAATATCTGCATTTTTCGAAGAATTTTTAACTATATATTTAATTTTATCATCTTCAAGCATATATGAATCTAAGTTTCTTGAATATCTTCCAGTTATAAATGTATGATAAGAAGGGTCTATATAATCAGGCCCAACTTTATAAGGTTGTACTTTTAGATTTCTTTTTGTTAATGCTTGCATTATTCCCAGGGAAATTGTAGTTTTCCCTACTCCACTATTTGTTCCTGCAATTAATATTTTTTTCATATTATCACCTAATTGTCACTATTTTTCATTATTTCATATATTTTTTCCATATCTAAATGTTCTCTTAAAAAATCAGCTAATTTATCATATTCTTTATTTTTAAACTCATCAAATGACTCAACTTTACTTTCAATAGGTTCTAAGTTTTTCATTTTTCTTATATTATTTAAAATGGTTCTCGTAAAATCTATATCATCAAAAATTCCATGAAGATAAGTTCCCAAAACATTACACTGATTATTTACACTACCAACCTCATAGCTTACCACCTCACCAAGTTTTTCTGTCACAGTTACAAAATTATCACTATTTTCTCTTCTTCTTGTCATTCCCATATGAATTTCATATCCATTTACTGCTTTTTTATTTAAATTTGCAAGGTAACCATGTAAGTTATCTCCTAATATGGCTTTAACTTGAGTTGTAGTTTTTTCTAATTCAAAAGTCGTATCAACATCTAAAAGTCCTATACCTTCCACTTCTTCCAAATCATTTTCAACATGATAAGGATCTTTTAAAATTTTTCCTAACATTTGATATCCACCACAAATACCGATTATAAGTTTTCCTTTTTTATGAAGCTCTTTAATTTGGTTCTCTAAGCCATTTTTTCTCAAGAACATTAAATCATCTATAGTAGATTTAGTTCCTGGAATAATTACTATATCAGGATTTCCAAGAGATTCTCCATAATCAACATACCTTAGGCTCACATCTTCTTGTGTTTCAAAGATATTAAAATCTGTAAAGTTAGACATATGAGGTGTTCTTACAACTTCTATATGAATATCTCCCTTGTCTACTTTTTTCTTAAATCGAGTGGTTACACTATCTTCCTCTTCAATTTTTATATCTGTGTAAGGTATGACTCCTAGAACAGGGACTTTTATAATATCCTCTAGCATTTTTACTCCAGAGTCTAAAAGTTCTTTTCGTCCTCTAAATTTATTAATTATTACTCCCTTAACTCTTTTTTTATGTTCCTCAGGAAGTAGTAACATTGTCCCTGCTATAGATGCAAATACACCACCTCTATCTATATCTCCTATTAATATAACTGGTGCATCTGCAATTTGTGCCATTCCCATATTTGATATATCTCTTTCCATTAGATTGATTTCAGCACAACTTCCTGCACCTTCCATTACTACTATGTCAAATTCTTCTTCAAATTCTCCAAATATATCATCTAATACTTTTACTAGCTCTAATTTATACTCATGATATTCCTTTGAAGACATATCTCCTACTACTTTTCCTCTTACTATAACTTGGCTTTTGTTATTACCACTTGGTTTTAATAATATGGGATTCATATCTGCAATAGGGTCTATTCCACAAGCTTCAGCTTGAGAAACTTGAGCTCTTCCCATTTCCAAACCTTCTTTTGTTATAAAAGAATTAAGAGCCATGTTTTGAGATTTAAATGGTATTACTTTATAATTATCTTGTTTGAAAATTCTACATAGTCCCGTAGTTATTATGCTTTTTCCCACATTTGATGCAGTTCCTTGAAGCATTATTTTTTTTCCCATAACATTAATCCTTTCCACTTTATATAAATACCAAAAAATCCCAGCTCGAATGGCTAGGATTTTACTATGTAACATAAAATCAAATCTTCACCCCGAGATTTTTATATATAATTAATTTAGGCAGGTATCCTGGCTTAACATCATCTTACTCCCATACCTTCCCATCAACATTGACAGTGGTAATTATGGTTTCATCCGTTTTACAGTAGCGGGGGCTGCAAAGGCTTTTACCTCTTTCCCTAAAACCTAAACTAATTTTATTTAATTTTACAATTTTCTTCTTATTTCATAAAAAAATTTATATATCTTAATTATAGTTATTTTTACTATGATGCAAAACATATTAATTTTTTTTATATATATAAATATTATTAAATAATTATTTTTTTAACTTTCTCATAAATTTTAATTTATAAATTATGACTAACTTTTAGAGCTTCATAATTACATTTTATTGTATATTCAATATCTTCATTAGTATGAGCATAAGACAAAAACATAGCTTCAAACTGACTTGGTCCTATTAATACTCCTCGATATAACATTTCCTTAAAATAAGCATTGTATTTTTTTATATTACTTTCTATAGCATCATTATAATTTTCTACTGGACCCTCTTTAAAGAATAAGCAAACTAGAGACCCTGCTCTGTTAACTGTATAGTTAAGATTTAAATTTTTTAGATTATCTTTTATTCCTTGCTCTAATCTTCCTGCCTTTTCATTTAAAGCTTCATAAATTTCAGGATTGTCTCTTAATACTTCTAGATTTCTTTTACCTAAATACATGGCAAGTGGATTTCCCGATAAAGTTCCTGCTTGATAAACAGGACCTACTGGAGATACAACTTCCATTATTTCTTGTTTACCACCATAAGCCCCTACTGGCATTCCCGCTCCTATAATTTTTCCAAAGCAAACCATATCTGGTTTTACGTCAAAATAACCTACTGAGCTGTTATAAGCCAATCTAAATCCAGTGATAACTTCATCAAAAATTAAAACAGTTTCATATTCATCACATATTTTTCTTAAAAATTCTATAAATTCTTGCTTTCCTGGTACAACCCCCATATTTCCACCAACAGTTTCTACTATTATGGCTGCTATATCATCACCATCTTCTTCAAATACTCTTTTTACATCTTCTATGTCATTATATTTACATACTAAAGTATTTTTAACAATATCAGCTGGAACTCCAGGGCTTGTTGGTACTCCAAAAGTTATTGTTCCTGAACCTGATTTAACTAATAAACCATCTGAGTGACCATGGTAGCACCCTTCAAATTTTACTATTTTATTTCTTCCTGTAAATCCTCTGGCAACTCTTAATGCACTCATTGTTGCTTCTGTTCCTGAGTTTACCATACGAACTTGATCTATTGCTGGACAGGCATCAACTATTAGTTTTGCCATTTCAACTTCAATTTCTGTAGCTAAACCAAAGCTTATTCCACTGGCAATCATTTCTCCTATGCCTTTAGATATTTCTTCGTTACTATGACCTAACATCAATGGTCCCCAAGAACAAATATAATCTATATATTCATTATCATCTACATCTGTAATTCTACTTCCATAAGCTTTTTTTGCAAATATTGGACTTATACCAACAGAGTTAAAAGATCTAACAGGACTGTTTACTCCTCCTGGTATATATTTTACCGCTTCTTTATATAACTCTTCAGATTTAGTATGTTTCATGTTTCTCCTCCTAAATATCGAATAATTCTTCTATGATTTTTATATATTCTTCTCTTTTTCCTTTGTTTTTTACTTGTTTTAAATTAATAATTGGCTCCCTAATCACTCTTTTTAGTGCTGAAGCTAGCATTTTATCAATTATTTTTTTTTCTCTTTGACTTAAATCAATTTTTCGAAAAATGTAATCTAAAGTATCATATTTTATTTCAGTACACTTATTGTTAAGAGATTGAATTGTTGGGTCTATATTAGAAATATCTTGCCAAATAATAAACTCTTTTATTTTTTCATTAATTATTTCGTAAGCTTCTTTTGATAAATTAATTCTCATATCATCATTTCTATGCTGTATCTCTTTTAAATCATCAATACAATAAACTTTGGCATGTTCCAATTCATTAATTTTAAAATCGATATCTCTAGGTAGTGCTAAGTCCATAAAATAAATGTGGTTATTTATACTTGGCATGTCTTCACGTCTTATGACTAGATGTGGTGCTGATGTGGCACTTATTACTATATCTATTTCATTATCTATTAAAATATTGTATCTGTCTTTATATTCTACATATTCTATATTGCTATATTTACTTTGTATTTCTTTAAATTTTTCCACACTTCTATTTACAACATACAAAGTACCCACAACTTCTTCTTGTAGGTGCTTTATTGTTAACATGTTCATTTTACCTAAACCTATTATTAATATATTCTTATCCATTAAACTCCCTATTTTTTCTTTTAAAAGTTTTATTCCTATATAGCTTATTGATAAAGGTTGTTGTGAAATTTTAGTTATAGTCTTAACTTCTTTTGCTGTAGTAATTGCTTCCCTAAATAGTTTATTTAGAAGTTTTTTTGTAGCTCCCAATTTCATAGAAAACTCATATGAATCTTTTACTTGACCTAAAATTTGATCTTCACCAAGAACCACAGAATCTAACCCTGAAGTTACAATAAACAAATGATTTATAGCTTCTTCATTCTTCTTACTAAATAAATAACCTTTTATATTATCCAACTTGAAAAAATCTTCATAAAAATTTCTAACAACTTCAATACCCTTTTCTAAATCTTCACAGCTAATATAAATTTCACTTCTATTACAAGTAGAAAGTATTACAACATCATCTATACCCCCATCTAATAATATATTTATTGCCTCGATTTTTTTTGTATCTGTAAAGGATACTTTTTCCCTAATACTAATAGATGATAAGTTATGATTTATACCTATAACTGCAATATTCATTTCCTACCTCCATATTTACTTTATCATTGATTGGAGAGTTAAATTCTAACATTAATAATAAAAAAATCCATATTCGTAAAAAAATATGGATTTTATTTTTCTTATATTGTCTTTTTTTATTTTGCTATTTTATTTAGATTCCCCCCAAAATGTTCACTCCAATAATTATATAAATCTTCCTCTTTTCTAAACAAAGGCAAATTCATATTCTTATTAAGTTTTACAAGCCATGGAAGTTCTAATCCTGCTTCTTCTATTTTTTCTTCATCAATAAATACTTCTTCCACATTACCTTCATTAATTATTTTTCCTTGATTTAACACATATACATAATCGCATATGTCATAAATCAAATTCATATCATGGCTAGTAATTACTATTTTCTTTCCTTTTTTGTACATTGTTTTAATTATATCTACAATTGCTCTTGTACTTTCTGGATCTAATCCAGCTGTTGGCTCATCCAATAAGACAAGATCATTTTCCATAGCTATTACTGATGCAATTGCCACTCTTTTTTTCTGACCAAAGCTTAAACTATGTACTGGTCTATCTATAAATTCTTCACCATTAACGGCTTCTAGAGCTTTGCTAATTCTTGATTTTATAGTTTTTTCATCTGTACCAATATTTCTAAGAGCAAAGGCCAAGTCATCATATACCATGGAATAAAAAATTTGTTTCTCTGGATCTTGAAAAACTATGCCTACTTCTTTTCTTAAATTATATAAACTTTTCTTATCATATTTAAGCTGACTATTTTTATATAATATTTCTCCTTGTGTAGCTTTCAAAATCCCCATTAGATTATTAAATAATGTGGACTTTCCAGATCCATTTGAACCTATTATGCCAATAATATCACCATTATTAAAATCCATAGTTATATTATCTAAGGCTTTTCTTTTTTTGTCATATTGATATGTTAAATTATTTATTTTAAACATTATTAATCTTCCTCTACAATATAAAATGTGCCATCATAAAGCTTCATATCTAAAGCAATACTCATTTCATCATATCTTATCATCATCCTTTTGAATAACATATTTACTAATAACCCAAAGGAGTTATATCCATTTTTTAAATTTATATATCCAAATCTAAGTTCTTGAGATTTTCTTATATCTGCAACTTCTTCCATAAATATAAAAATAAATCTATACATTAACATGGAAATTTCTAAAACTATATCTGGTAAGTGCAATTTTTTCAATACAAATATTAATTGATTAAAAGGTGTTGTAAGCATTATAAAATAAATACAAGTCAAACATGATAATGCTCTAAAAAATAAACGTGTTGATGATACTATTGATTCATTTGAAACTCCTATGTATAAACTTCCTAAATTTATACTGTATAATAATGATTCTTTATCCTTAGAAAAATTTAAAAGTATCATAATTATACTTACAATTAAAAATACCAATGGAGTTTTAATAAAATGAATATAATCTTTAAATTCAATTTTTGCAATTCCAACTATAATAAAACTCATTATACCTATAATCAGTAAAGATATATAATTATAAGGATTAATCAAAGATAAAATTAGTAATAGCATACCTATGGCAAATTTCACATTTGGATTTACTTTGGACAACTTATTTTTATATGCATAATCATCTATTATCATTTGATCTTTCTTCTCTCATTTTTTTCTTAGTTCTAGTAGTTCCAATATAATACCCTATTATTCCTGCTCCAAGAGCTGCTTGTGATGCAAATAGTAAACTTTCAATCTCGCCACTTGCAGGTTCTATTATACTACTAAACCATGGCTCATACTCTGGATTTATTTCAGTTATTACACCTTCAGCCTCTCCATCTGCTCCTCCAAACTCTGCACCTTTTTGAGTTATTAATGGAACAATAATTATAGCTAACACTAATAAAAATAAAATCACAGTTATCTTTATATTGCTTGATTTTTTTGTTGTTGTACTTTGCATTATGCTAACACCTCTCTCTCTTCATTTTCAGTTATAAAGTTATAAATTATAACTGTAAGTAATCCTTCTGCTATTGCTATAGGTACTTGAGTAACAAAGAATACTCCTAGGAATTTTACTGCTGACGCCATAAATCCACCTGCTGGGTCTGGAAAAGCAAGGCCTAATTGGAATGATGTTACTGTATATGTTAACAAATCTCCTAAGGCTGCTGCTAAAAATACGGCAACTTTTTTATCCATTTTATCTTTACATAGTTTCCATATTCCAAAAGAAACTAATGGCCCTACAATTGCCATTGAAAAAGCATTTGCTCCTAAAGTTGTGATTCCTCCATGAGCTAATAATAAGGCTTGGAATAATAATACTATTGTACCTAAAACAACTGTTGCACTAGGTCCAAATAATATTGCTGCAAGTCCTACACCTGTTGGATGTGAACAACTTCCTGTAACTGATGGAATTTTTAATGCTGATAATACGAAGACGAAGGCTCCACAAAGAGCTAATAATAATTTCTTTTTAGGTTGTTCCTTAACTATTTTAGTAATATTTTTAAGTCCTACTACAAAGAATGGAATAAATATTACCCACCAAATTATGGCCCATTTTACTGGTAAAAAACCTTCCATGATGTGCATTGCATTTGATACTACTGGTGTAATCATTAACATAAAGGCTGCTATTAATGACCATTTTACATTACTTTTTTTCATACTAAATACATCTCCCTTTTGATTATTTTTAGGGTGTATATCTTATTATTTTGATTCACTTAACTAGGTTTTCTTGTTGTAACTAAATATTGTGCTTCCTTATTTGTTGATAATTAAAAAACCTAACCAAAAGGCTAGGTTCGTATCTTTTAATTTCCAACATAAAATGTTTTCAAATAAGATACTTCCTTCACCCCGAAGAAATTTCTTTTCATATTTTAGGCAGGTCTCCTGACTTAGTTTCATTCTACTCCTCACCTTCCCATGATTTACACCACAGTGGTTTTCTGAGTTTCGTCCACATTACAGTAACGGGGGCTGTAGAGGTATCTCACCTCTTTCCCTATTAATCGTTAAAGAACCTAAAATATTTTTTATTATTATTCTTACAATTTAATTCTATACCAAATTATGTATATATTCCATAAAAATAATTTCTTTTCATAAAAATATGTTAATAATTTCTCTTTAAGATTCTTTTAAGGTTAAATTCTTATACTCATACTATAAAATACATTGTTAAAGAGGTGATAAATATGGCAATAAAATCATTCAAACGCTATGAAAAAAAATTTTTAATAACAGAAAACCAATATAATCAGTTGGTTGCAAAACTTTTGAATTATATGAATCCTGATAAATTTTGCCAAAATAATAATACTTATAAAATATATAACATCTATTATGATACAGAAAATAGTGATGTCATAAGACATTCCATATCAAAACCATATTATAAGGAAAAACTTAGACTAAGAAGTTATAAGGTTCCAACTAGTGATAAGGATAAAGTATTCTTGGAACTAAAGAAGAAAATTAACGGTATCGTTAGTAAAAGAAGACTTTCTCTTTCCTTAGGAGAGGCTTATGAATTTCTTTATAATAATAAACCACCTATAGTTGAAGATTATATGGATAAGCAGGTTCTTAGTGAAATAAAATACTATCTTAGTAATACAAAAGTTTATCCTACTGTATTTATTTCTTATGACAGAAATGCTTTCTTCTGCAAGGATAATCCTGATTTTAGAGTTACTTTTGATTCAAGGGTTTTAACTAGAAGAAACCACCTTTACTTGGAAGAAGGAGGTTTTGGTGAAGATATAGTTGGAGAAGGAAAATATCTTATGGAAGTAAAAATATTAGGTGCCATACCTTTATGGTTTACAAGAATTATATCTGAATTGGAAATTTATCCAACTCATTTTTCAAAATATGGTAATGAATTTATGAACTATTGCTTAAATAATAAAGAAAATAATGAAATAGGAATAGGAGCTGAAATATGTTAGAAACAATAATAGCATCAACAAGTGGAGAATCCTTTACTCTTACCAATTCTCTAATAGTAATAATCACATCTATTATTTTAGGAATTATAATAAGTGTGGTCTACATGAAAACAAATAAAAAATCAAATTTTAACTCAGGGTTTAGTACAACTTTAATTATGCTACCTGTAATAATATCTATAATTATTTTACTTGTTGGCAACAATGTAGCTAGGGCCTTTTCTTTAGCAGGAGCCTTTTCTATAATTCGTTTTAGAAGTGCACCTGGAGATCCAAAAGATATTGCATATATATTCTTCACTTTAGCAATTGGACTTACTTGTGGTATGGGATATATTACTTATGCTGTTTTATTTACATTCATTTTGTCTGCTGTAATGATAGGATTACATATCACTAAATTTACAGAGCCTAAAAATAAAAATATGCAACTAAAAATTACTATCCCTGAAGATTTAAATTACGAAGGTGTATTTGAAGAAATATTAGATAATTATACTGCTTCTTATAACATAGAAAGAGTTCGAACAAGAGATTTTGGTTCTTTATTTGAATTAACTTATTTGATTAACCTTAAATCTAATGTAAATCAGAAATCGTTTTTAGATGAGTTAAGATGTAGAAATGGTAACTTAAATATTACCCTTACACTTTCTAGTACAAGCTATGGTTATAATTAATTTGTTTCCCCTTAAAATTTTTTAAGGGGTTTTGTTGTATAATATAATAAAATTCGCTTTGCCTGAGGGACGTGTCGGTGCCATGAAATTTTAGGTAACGACCTTGCTCAAGTTGAAGCTTTTTGGAGGAGAACATATTGAAACTTTTATTAGTAGAGGATGAAAAACAACTTTCTGAAGCTTTAAGTCAAATATTAATTAATAATAAATATAGTGTTGATGCAGTTTATGATGGAGAAAATGGATTAGAATACGCTCTAACAGATATTTATGATGTAATTATTTTAGATATAATGCTTCCTAAACTAAACGGATTGGAAATTTTACGAAAACTTAGAAAAGAAAATATTTCAACACCTATACTTTTATTAACAGCCAAGGACTCAGTTGATGACAAGGTCGCTGGTCTTGATTTAGGTGCTGATGATTACTTACCAAAACCTTTTGACCCAAAGGAATTATTGGCAAGACTTAGAGCAATTTCACGAAGAAAAGGCGAAGTAATAAATGATAATTTATTAAGTTATGGTGATATTAATTTAAACATATCTAATTACGACTTAAGTTGTAAAGATGCTGTAGTTACTCTTACTCAAAAAGAGTTTGAAATACTAAACTATTTTATGCAACGACCTAGAAATATTTTAAGTAAAGATGATTTAATTACTAAGCTTTGGGGATTTGATTCTGATGTGGAGTACAACAATATAGAAGTTTATATCTCTTTTATTAGAAAAAAACTAACTTTTATTAACTCTTCTGTTAAAATCACAACCATAAGAAGAGCTGGATATAAACTGGAGGAGTAATAATGTTTAAAAAACTAAAAACAAGATTTATTTTAATAAATATGACTTTGCTCACTGTAGTTTTTATAAGTATTTTTGGATTTCTTTATTTTATGACTAATCATAGCATTAATAGAGAAACAAATATGACTATTGATTCACTTATGAATAATGCTCCAAAACAAAAAACCAATAATGGAAATATTATTGTGGAACTTGATAATAGTGGCAATATAATCAATTACTTTGTTCATCTAAATTACGACATGACTACTGTAAAGTTACAAAACTGTATAAACAGTATTTATAAAAGTAATAAAAATAGTGGCAAGACTAAAATAGATGATTATACTTATAAATATGAAAAAAGATCATTTGGTAATTATTCAAAAATTGTACTATTAAATATATCCTCAGAGGAAAGTTTAAAAATAAAATTAATACAGATTTTTGTTTTGGCTGGATCCATAAGCCTTGTCATTTTATTAATAATAAGTATTTTTCTTACTAATAAAAGTATTGAACCTATTAAGGAAACTTTTAATAAGCAAAAGCAATTTATTGCAGACGCTTCTCATGAGTTAAAAACACCCTTAAGCATAATTAAAACAAATACTTCATTACTAATGAGCAACCCTGAAGATACAATAAAAAATCAATCTAAATGGATTAAGTATATTGATTCTCAGTCAGATAGAATGTCTGAACTTGTAAATGATATGCTTTCTCTTGCAAAGTTAGATGTGGAAGAAAATAAATTAATAGTTTCAAATATGAATCTTAGCAATATTATAGATAGTATGCTTTTAACCTTTGATGCTATAATTTTTGAAAATAAAATCACACTAGAAACTAATATAAGTAAAAATATCATGATAAGTGGTAATAGTGATAGCGTAAAAAAATTATTTAGTATTCTTATGGACAATGCAGTTAAATACACAAATAAATGCGGGTCTATCTCTGTTACATTAGTTACAGATAAAAATACAGCTAAATTAATAATTAAAAATACTGGAGATGGAATTCCTAAAGATAAGTTAAGTAAAATATTTGAAAGATTTTATAGAGTAGATGATTCTAGAGATAGAGAAACTGGAGGATACGGTTTGGGCCTATCCATTGCAAAATCTATTGTTGATCAACATAAAGGTAAAATTTACGCTTCTAGTAATTTTAATAAAGATGCAACTTTTACTGTGGAATTACCACTTTCTTTGTAAAAATAAAATATATTTTTAATTGGCTATTTTATATAAATATATAAAAGACTGTATGTAATTTATGATATGCTCCCTTTATAGTAGACAGGTAAAATAATAAAACTGTCACTATGAAGGGAGCATATTTTATGGGAAGAAAACCAAAGGTATCATACGAATTAAAAATAATAAATGTAGAGAAATATATAAAAGGAGAAAAAAGTGCATCAGAATTAGCTAGTAAATTAGGTGTAGCATGTGAAACTTTTAGAGAATGGGTTCGTAAATATAATGATAATGGAGCCGAAGGCTTAAGAGGTAGTTCTAAAAATGTCTACTATTCTCCAGAACTTAAATATTCAGCTGTTAATGACTATTTTGCTGGTGAAGGATCATTATTTGATATATGTAGTAAATATAATATTTCGTCACATAGTATACTTTATGGCTGGATTTTAAAGTATAATAAGAGTCATAATGAATGGAGATATCCTAACACTAAGGAGAATAAAATTATGGCTAAAGGTAGAAAAACAACATATAAGGAAAGAATTGAAATTGTAGCGTTTTGCATTGAAAATAATGATAATTACCAATTAACTTCAGATAAATATAAAGTTTCATATCAACAAGTTTACACTTGGGTTAGAAAATATAAAGAAAATGGATATGAGTCCCTTAAAGATAATAGGGGAAAAAGAAAAAATATAAATCAAATGAGTGAGGCTGAAAAATTAAACGCTCAGATAAGATTACTAGAAGCAAAGAATAAACAATTAGAAATGGAAAACAACTTTTTAAAAAAATTGGAGGAAGTAGAAAGGAGGGGATAAAAAATAGTTTCACAAAACCAACCATATATATTGCAATTAAAGAACTACATAATGAAGGTTATCCAATATTAGTACTATGCAAATTTGCAGGTATCTCAAGGGCTTCATATTATAAATGGTTAAACAGAAAAGAAACTAAAAGAGATACTGAAAATAAAGTTATAGAGCGTGAAATAATCAAAGTATATGAAGATGTTGAGGGTATTTATGGATATAGACGTATAACGATGAATATTAATAGGAATTTATATAAGAGATATAATCATAAGCGAATTTATAGACTAATGAAATGTCTTAATTTGAAATCAGTAATTCGCAAAAGAAGAAAGAATTATGTTAAAATTACCCCTCAAATTACAGCTGAGAATATATTAAATAGGGATTTTAGCGCAGCTACGCCGAATGAAAAGTGGTTAACTGATGTAACTGAATTTAAATTAACTAATGGTACGAAGGCTTATTTGAGTGCAATAATAGATTTATATGATAATAGTATAGTTTCATATGTTGTAGGACATTCAAACAATAATAAATTAGTATTTGATACGTTTGATATAGCAGTTGAAAATAATCCTACTGCTAGTCCTATATTCCATAGTGATCGCGGCTACCAATATACAAGTAAAAACTTCAAGGTAAAACTTGATAAAATATCTGCTACGCAGAGTATGTCTCGTGTAGGTAGATGTATAGATAATGGACCAATAGAAGGGTTTTGGGGAATTATTAAATCTGAAATGTATTACTTAAAGAAATTTCATAACTTTGAAGAATTAAAATTAGCAATAGATAAATATATAGAATTTTATAATAAAAGAAGATTACAAAAAAGATTAAAAGGCCTGACTCCGATAGAATATCGAGAGCAGACCTTAGCTGCTTAATTTTTATTTTTTGCACTGTCTACTTGACAGGGTGCAGTTCATTAATTTTCATACAGTCTTTCTTCATTGTAAATCTATTCTTCCTGTTCTTCCTCTATTTCATATCTTATTAAATAAGCATCCGTTTTTATACTTTCCCATGAACCTTCACTAAGTTGTCTCATAGGCATGTGACTTATGCCAATGACATCATAAATTGGGTATTTTGTATTTAGCTTTTTAGTTGAATAATTGCCCAAATCTACATCATATAAATCTTCATCATCTTCGTAATACTCTTCTTCATTTCTATACACTGCAGCGTAATAAGCGCTATTTTTATATCGCTTAAATTTTGTATTACTTATAACATCTAAAAGTGTTTCAATATCCATGTTATAATAACCCATTGAACCGAACATAAAAGTTTCATTTTCATAAGTTTTACTAGTTGTTATACTATAGTTATTTCTGTTAGCTGATATAAAATAAGTCTTATTATTTAAATCTCGTATAGTATATTGTAAACTTCTTATTTTATCATCTTCATTGTATTTCAGATCAAGTGACTCCACACTAGCCATATCCTCTATTCCTAGTTCTTTTTTTATAATTTCATAATCATTTTTTAAATTTTTAATACTTATATTTTTTATAGTTATTTCTCTATCTCTATATTCTACCTTATTGTATATTATTGAATTTAGTACCCCTAAGCAAAGTATAACAATACCTAGAATACTTGCCTTTTTCTTTATTATACTATTTGCTCTTTTTTTATTTTTCATAAATATAAAGTATATAGCAAAACCTACAGGAATAGTCAAATTAAAACTATCAACATTGAAATTAAATGTAAATGCTCCTAATAAATAGAATCCTACTAGTTTTAATGCTAGATAATTTTCAACTTCTTCTTTATTGTTGTATAAATACACTAAAAAGAATATTACAAAAATCAATAAACCAATGCTTAATAGACTGTTTTCATTTATATATTCAATTAATTTATAAATATATTCCATACCCACTTCCCCCCAAATATTGTAATTATATAAATTTTATCATATTACTATTTCCTTATATAATTACAATAGATTACAAAAAAAAGAAATTATCTAAATAGCTTATTTAGATAATTTCTTTTTTTTAAATGACCTTTACATATTTTCCATGCTACTATTATTTCCAGAAGGAGGAGTCATATTTTCGTCTCTATTTCCTCCACCACCTCCTGGCTGATTACTATTGCTTGACACACCATCTTGAGTAATACTAGTTATTACATCTGAAATTTTACTACTTCCTACTTCAATTCCCTTAGTGTAACTTCCTCCTGAATATAATCCATCTTTTTCTTCTCCACTACAAGAACCGCCTACGTATACTTTATAAGTTTCATTTGATTTTATATTTGGAGTACATATAACTACAGATGAGTAGGTTTTAGTCGGTGAGAAAGTAACTACATCATCACCATTTTCTGATTCTACTCTTATTAAAGTATTAGCTTCTTGAGAAGTTAAGCTTACATTTATGGTATTTAATTTTGATGAAGAACTTGGAGTTTGAACCATACCTAAACTTCCTGCAGCTATTAAAGTTCCTCCACTCATATTGAACTCACCGTCATAATCTAAGGCTCCGTTGCCTCCATTAGTTGGTCCATTAACAATGGCAGTTCCTCCTGTCATTGTTAAATTACCATTTGCATCTAATCCATCTCCATCAGCATCTACAACTAAGTATCCACCGTTTATAGTTGCTGTTCCACTTGTTGTTGACTCCATTTTATTTTGTCCTGGTCTTCCATTTGTAGATGAACCATCGGCTCCACCTGCTGCATTTAAACCATCATCACTTGCTACCACATGTATATTTCCATCATTTATAGTTATATCTGTACCTTCTATTCCTTCATAAGACTTAGTTATATTTAATGTACCACCGTTTATTTCTAACTCAGCATCTGTATGGGTTCCGTCATCTCCAGAAGATAAGTTAATATCTCCATTATTTATAATCAATTTGTTATTTGAATGTATTGAATCATCAGAAGAATCTATATTAATACTTCCATCATCTATTTGAATTACAGAACTTGCTTTAATTGCTTTTGCACTAGTAGTATCTTCTGTTGTAGTAGTATTGTTTTCCATAGGTTCTCCTGGTTTTCCACCGCCCCATTGGCCCCATCCATCTTTACTACTACTATTTTCACTTCCTCCACCAGTTGTAATATCAATATTACCACCAGCTACTAACAAGTTATTTTCTGCTTGAACTCCATCTTGGTCTGCTGTAATTTTTATTGTTCCATCTTCTAAAGATACATAACCTTTGTCCTCTTCATCAGCATTATAGGCTTGGATTCCATCTCCACCTGCATCTATAGTTAAATTTCCACCTCTAACTATAACAGAATCTTTTCCTTTTATTCCATCTGTCACAGATTTTACACTTATACTACCACTTTCAATCATTAAATCATCTTTACTTACTATTCCCTTATGGTAATTCCCATTAACTTCTAAAGATCCATTTCCTATAAAAGTAATATCTTCTTTACTAAAGATTGCTGCATCTTGGTTATTTTCTGCTTTATCATAAGTTTTCCCATCTGAAATTTTATTTTCACTATTATCAGCTAGGGCAAATACAGTTTTTTCAGAGCTTAATATTTGAATTGGAGAAGTACTTTTACATGTAATGTCAACTCCATTTAAAAGAATATAAGTCTTCTTTTCTTTATCAGTATTTACTATAATTTGTCCATCACTTAACTTTCCACTAATACTATAAGTTCCTGCCGTATTTATAGTAATTACATTTTTATCAACATCTACACCACTACCTTCAACAGTAGTATTATTATCACTAAGTTTTATATAGGTATCTATATCTCCTATTGTTTCTACTTCTTCACTTGATTTACTTAACAAGGTTGTAGCATTTTTATTAGTTGTTATACTAGTATTTGTGCTACTAGCTCCACTTTCTTTTAATGTATCACTACTTTTATTTGAACACGCCGTCATACTTACACATAATGAAAAAACAGATAACATTGCTATTAATTTTTTATTCATAAGTTTCTCCTCCATAAAATCTTTTATTCTTATGAAAAAATCATATCATTCTTATCTTAAAGTAATCTTAAATCACATAATTTATAATCTCTTAGTGCATAAAAAAAGAAGGAACTTAGTCCTTCTTTTTTTAATCATTTATGCTTATATCTCCTGTTTTTACATTTGCTATAATCTTATTTACGGGATCATTTCCATATTGTCCAGTAAAAGAATTTGATGATTGTGATACATTGTTAAACTTTAAGCCTGTATCTAAATCTCCAAAGCTCTTATTTCCTTCAAAAATAAAACTTAAATTTTTATTTGTATATAACTCCACATCTCCAATTTTTGATTTAATTCTAAAGTCACCATTTAAATTTTCTATATTACAAGTTATATCTCCAACTTGAGATTCTATACTACCTTTTCCACTAAATTTGTCTATATCAATATCTCCAGTTTTCCCTTCAATAGTCACTTCTTTTCCATATAAATAATTAAAGTCCATATCTCCAACTTTGTTTTTTATAGTAATTTTATTAGAATTTATTTTTTCATTTCCGTCAATATCTCCAGTTACAACATCAATATATACATTATTTAAATTTAAATCTGAATCAAATGTTATATCTCCTACTCTGTTGTTAATAGTTATATTTTCCTTATAAGATTTTGGAATCTTAACTTCTACTTGTAAAGAAAGCCCATTAAATATTCCCACTATATTTCTACCTGACTTATTATTAAAATCCTCAATGCTTAAGGTATCTGAATTAATTTCTGCATTTATATACTTTTTATTTTTTAAAGTTTTATTACACTTTACAATTACCTTTATATTATCTTCATTATTTTCAGTAATAATTAAATCACTGGCGTTAAAATCAGTTTTTATATCCTTGATGTGATTTATATCATCAAATTTTAATTCTTTTACTGCCTTCATATTTGAAATTGTAAAATTTGTATTAAAAATATTACTTGAAAATACATTCCCACCCCATCCATTTATACCTATTGCTAATACTAGGGCTAATAAAATTGCAACAATAGACCAAAGGATCATTCTAAATTTAACCCAATTTTTATCATTCATTAATCTATCTCCTTATATTCAAAATAAGCTCTTATTACTTTTTCTATGGCTGCACCTATTACAAACATTATCCATGTTATATGCCATGCACCTGTTGTAAAACTTATTAGTAAATATATTGCTGTGATTATTGCCCACATAGCACTTTCAATAGATTTTCTCACTCTTCTACTTTTATTAGTAGTACTTTTCCATTCTTTAAAATCTTCTACTAAAGTGTCATCCTGCTTCATATATTGTGGTTTTGTCATATTATTATAGATTAGAAGTCCTGTAGCACCTGCTATTAATAAGAACATTATAACTACTCCTAAAGTCTCAAATCCAATACTTCCAAAAACTATTACACTTACAGGACATAATATATACATCATTACTGATATTGCCGTAATTTTTGCACTTTTCTTCTTATCCCAACTTTCCTTCGTTATTTCTAAAAGATCCTTTTCAAATAAATTATCAATATTTCCTATACTTGATATAACCTTATTATATGCCATTTCATCATCCATATTACTTTGTAGTAAGTCATAATATTTATCTAGCAAATTTGCTAATAATTCTTCTTTAAACTCTTCTGTTCTTCGATTTTTGGGTGCATTTTCAAATAGTTCTTGTACATAATCCTTTATTTTTATTTCATTGTTCCCTATCATAGTATACCTTCCTCCTTAAATCAAACTATCAATTATATTTTTAGCTTCTTCCCAATCCAACTTATTTTGTTCATAAATTTGTATTCCCATTTTAGTAATTGAATAATATCTTCTTCTAGCTCCACTTCCTTCATTTCCCCAATATGAGGTAATTAGTTCAGCTTTTTCTAGCCTTCTAAATGCTGAGTATAATGTGGCTTCTTTTAGTTCATAAAGATTATTTGTTTTTTCTTTTATTACTTTATTAATGGCGTATCCATAACTATCGCCTTTTATAAGCTCATTTAATATTATGGTGTCTGTGTGTCCCCTTAGTATATCTGATGTAATTGACAACAATAGCATCTCCTTTTTTACTATATTTTATTATTATAGTAGTATAATATACTTCGCCTGTCAAGGTATATACAAAAATATACTATATTTCTTTTCACAATATATTTATTATAAAAAAATAGTAACTATATTAAATATATATAATATAGTTACTATCTAACATCTGTTTATACTACTCTTGTACTTTAATGTCGTACTCAAGCGCAAAATTTCTTATAGAAACAATAAGTACACAGTAAGTCTACAACATACTTTCGTACAAGCAAAAAAGAACTCTAATTGCTAGAGTCCTTCATCTACTTTTATCTTATATTTTAGATAACTCACTTAGATTCTTATCTATAATTCTACTTTCCACAATCCATGAAGATTACAATAAGCATATGCTTCTAATACTTTATCATCTTCAGTTAAAGTAAATTCCATAATTGGATCACTATCTATTTCTAAATGCTTACGTTGCACACCTTGCGCAGTTAGCAAATATATCCAACTTATATGATGCTCTTGTATCATAGGATGTAATGTGCTTCCAACTTGTACTTTTACTTTGTTTTCATTTATACTTAATACTGGTATATGTTTTTCTACTGAGGCTTCTGTTGTATTTGCCACTAGCTCATTCATTGTTTTACCACAACATACTACTTTAGGTCCTTTACTGTCTATCATTTCTATTAAGTTTCCACAAACACTGCATATAAAAAATTTTTTTGAATTGTTCATTCTATAACCTCCTAGATAATAATACAAGTATAATCCATCATATACTCTTAATTTCATCTTATATATAATTATAACTAATGTCAATCTAAATCATTCTATCTTCCTACTTTCCAAATAATCATTTAGCAACATTTAAATAATTTTAAAATTTATTTAATATTTTTGACTTCATACTAAACTTTGTATCTTCATCAATTATATTCCTCATTAATTTAAGCTTCCCATTATCCTCAAAATACTGTGATCCATATTTCAGATTAAATTCATAATCAAAATCATTAGGATTTTTCCCTTGATTGTGTTGAACTATAGTTTCAAGTTTATCCATAGCTTTTACAAGCTTAGCTTCTTTTGTAGAACACTCATTGTATTCTTTCCACAAATCATATATTTTTTCACTTAAACTTTCTGGCAGTGTTGTTAACATTCTTTTCATAGCTATCTCTTCCATATGCGATTTATTATCATCTGCACTTTGTAATTTTGCTGATATATCACCATCATAAAGCTCACCTAAATCATGAACCAAACTCATCTTTATGGCTTTATTAATATCAACATCTTTAAAGTCCTCTTCTAAGACCATTAACAACATTGACAACCTCCAAGAATGCTCTGCCGTAGATTCTCTTCGACCAGTTTTTGTCCAAGCAGTTCTTGTAATTGATTTCAAATTTTCTATTTCTTTTATAAATTCAATAACTTTATTAATATTATTCATAACAACTCTCCTGTGTATATATGTTAATTATACTTTATCATAGACATATTATTAATTTACATGACATATGTCATTCATACATATACATTATAAGATTTATATAACTCTAACACCAGAATAAAAGAATAAAGATACTTGTCTAGCCAATTCTAATTTGATGACATTTTCTTCTTGACCATACACTTGCATAAATGTTAATAGGGTATAAATAACACCCATGAAAGGAAAACCTAAAGACAGATGAAATATATTTTCATCATTATATTGAAAAAGCGTTTAATATAATGCAATAAATAAGTAAATTTATAATCTCTTAGCATAAAAAAATAAACTACTTGAAAAATACCAAGTAGTTTATTTTTATTTGATTATAATGGGGTTTTATATGTTAATGTTATAATCTATTAAGCTATATTTTTTTATTATCTTCAGCTTTTACTTTTCTCACTTTATTAAAGAATATAACTGCGAAAATCAAACCTGCAACTACACCTATTCCATTACCTATTTCTGGTGATAATTTAAATCCTTCTGGAGCCTGCATTATATAACTAAATGTTACTGCTGTCATAAATATGGCTGGTATAGCAGATATGAAGTAGTTTTTATTATTTTTTAGTAAGAACATTGAGCCTGTCCATAACATTATCATTGCTAATGTTTGATTTGACCATGCAAAATATCTCCATATTATATTAAAATCTATAAATGTTAATGCTATACCTACTGCAAATAAAGGTATCGCTATCATAAATCTATTTTTAATTGGCTCTTGTTTTACATTAAATGTGTCAGCTATTGTAAGTCTAGCACTTCTAAATGCTGTATCTCCTGAAGTTATTGGACATGCTACAACTCCTATTATTGCAAGTACTGCTCCAACAGGTCCAAGTAAAGTTACTGACATTTCTTGAACACCTACTGCTGGAGTTCCTCCATAAAGTGCCTGTAGTTGTGGTTCTCCATGGAAAAATGCCATTGCAGCTGCTGCCCATATTAAAGCTATTATACCTTCTGCTATCATTGAACCATAAAATACTGGTCTTATTTCTCTTTCATGCTCTACACATCTAGCCATTAAAGGCGATTGTGTAGCATGGAATCCTGATATAGCACCACAAGCTATTGTTATAAATAAATATGGGAATATTGATTTTCCATCTGGATGGAAGTTTGTTAATGTTAATTCTGGTATAGTATAACCTTTTATAAATAATCCGCCTGCTATACCAATTGCCATTATTATAAGTGCTGCCCCAAATAGAGGATATACTTTTCCTATAACTTTGTCTATTGGAAGTACAGTTGCTAATATATAATAAGCAAATATTACTACTACCCATATTGATGTATCGATTTTAGTTAAATTATTTAAAAGTCCTGCTGGTCCAGTTACGAATACTACACCTACTAAAACTAATAATACTACACTAAATACTACCATTACTTTTCTTGCATTTTCTCCCAAATAAATACCAACAAGTTCTGATGCTGATACCCCTTTGTTTTTAAGTGACAAATGACCTGATAAGAAGTCATGTACACCACCTGCAAATATAGTTCCAAATACTATCCATAAAAATGCTGCTGGTCCAAATAATGCCCCCTGAATTGCTCCAAATATTGGTCCAAGCCCTGCTATATTTAAAAATTGAATAAGGAATATTTTCTTCCAATCCATTGGAACGTAATCAACTCCGTCTTCTAAAGCCACTGCTGGAGTTGTTAATGAATCATCAATTCCAAATGTTCTTTCTACAAATCTTCCATATAAGAAATAACCTAAAATTAAAATAATAATCGCACTAAAAAAAGTAATCACAATTTCCACTCCCTCTATAGTTTTTTGTAGAGATTTGTATTTTTTATCTCTATACCAATATAATACTCTTTATAGTAAGGAAAACTATTTCTTATGTACGAATTGTCATAAATCATACATGAATTGCATTTATATATTCATAAGTTGCCTAAATAATTTAACTTTCCCCCTGCTTACTGTTATCTCATATTTTCCTTTATTCAATTTTAAAATATACGTATTGTTAAACCAAGGTATTATTTCTTCTATTTTTTCTAAATTTACTAAATAAGATCTATGACTTCTAAAAAAATTCTCCTTATTAATTGTTTTTTCTATTTCTGATAAACTTTCTCTAATTTCATATTCTTCATCCTCAGTAAAAATATGTGTATATCTTTCTTTTGCTTCACAATAATAAATATCATTAACATTAACTATATGAATTTTGTCATTTTTCCAAAGACTTATTTTGTTACTAACCTTTTGATGTTCAATTTTATCTTTTTGATGTTCAATTTTATCTTTACAATTATCTTCAATAATAGCACTTTTCAATTTATTTAACATTGAAATTATTCTTTCATCTGAATAGGGTTTTAAAATATAGTCAAAAGTATCTAAATTAAATGCTTCCACTGCATAATTATCATAAGCAGTTATAAAAACTATTTTGGGCTTTATTTCAAATTTATTTATGGTTTTCGCCAAAAGCATTCCATCTAATTTTGGAATATTAATGTCTAGAAATATGGCATCTAATGTATTTTCTTGTATAAAATTAAGTACATCTAAGCCGTTATCAAATTCATCCACAATCTCCATTTCTGTATATTTTTCAATAAAATACCTTAACTCTTTTCTTGATGGATATTCATCATCAACTATGATAACTTTCATTTCTTACCTCCATACGTAAAACTCTATTAATGTTCCACCATCTAGTTTTTTTATATCTAATCCTTTACGATAATATAATTTCAATCTTAAGTGCACATTATAAAGCCCTATTTTATTTTCAGGCATATTCCCTGAATATAAGTTTTCTATGACTTTATCGTCTATTCCCACACCATTATCTTCAACAGATACTTTAACTTTTTCTCCTAAGTCCTTAACAGAAACAATTACTTGTCCACTTTTATTTTTCTTCTTGCTTAAAATTCCATGAATGATGGCATTTTCAACTAGTGGTTGAATAATTAAACTTGGTATTTTAATATCCACATCATCTATATCATAAATAACCTTTAGTTTTTCCCCAAATCTTGCTTTTTCTATTTCAACAAAAGACTTTACTTGGTCTATTTCTTTTTTTATGCTTATAGGTTTGTCATTAAACTCTAAATTATGCCTAAGATAAGTAGATAAATTTATTATAAGCTCTCTTGATTTTTGAGGATCAAAACGTATAAATGATGCTATTGTATTCAAAGCATTGAATATAAAATGTGGATTAATCTGTCTTTGAAGAGATGTTATTTCTGCTTTTTTTCTTTCCTCTATCTCTTTTTTATCTTTTTCTATTACTTGTACAATAGATACCATAAAACCTATCCCCAATTGACCAACAATAAGCGGTAAGTATATTGATTGTATAATATCAATAGCTACATCTGTAGGTTTTGAAATAAAATATATTAAAAATATTGTTATATTCTCTGAAATCATACCAACTAAAATCCCCCAGAAAGCTCTTGATGATTTTGGGATTTTTTTGTGTACTATACCAGATAATATCCCTGCCATAACACTAGATATAAAACACGGTACAGATGTCATTCCTCCGGGATTAATAAAATATCTATGTGCTCCTGAAATAACTCCTGCTGGAATACTAACAACAGGTCCAAATAATACTCCACCAGATACTATGGAAATTATTCTTGTATTTACAATAGATCCTTTGTAATGAATTCCGTTATATGTTGCCATTATTGCCAATGAAGTAAATATTATAGATATAATAGCTAAATCTTTTTTACTGTGTTTTTCTTTTTCAAAGATACTTTTTAATATATCTAATCTACTAATTAATAAAAATAGCATTACTAATAAACTTGTCTTTTCCATTAATTCTATTAAATAATTTGTTTTCATATGATTCCTCCTTTTATACTATACATTAAGTATATATTACTACTTTATTTTCTTCTAAATAATCTATTAGTATATAAAACTTATTTCATCAAAAAAGGGCATATCAAAAATGATACTCCCCCCCTGCTAAATTCAAGTTTTATACTAATATGTTCACTTCTTTTAATTCTTTTTTTATTTCTTCCAAAGTATTTTCATCTGACACTTCTATTGTATGAACATGATAATCTTGTGTTAAACTGGATAATTGTTTAAATCCATTCTTCTTACTATTTTTCATAAATATCTTAAGATCTCTATTTGATGCAAGATTTAATTCAGCTTTTATAGTTCCATATGTAGGGTGATCTACTATAACATCTTTTACCTTTCCACCTAAGTCAATGATCGTTTGTAATTCTAATAGAAGATGCTCATCATTATCATGATTTTTACATTTTATTTTAAATTCTTGATTTCTTATAGTATATATAATATATCCAGTAGATGTAGCTAATATATCAATTCCAGAAGCTCTTAGTAGTGCAATATCCTTTACAACAATCTGTCTTGTTACATTAAGTTCTTTTGCTAAATCTACACCTTTAACTGGTTTATTAGATGTTTTTAGTATATGTAGTAATTTTTCTCTTCTTTCATTGCTATTCATAACACACCTTCTTCTTAAATAATTAGTTTATCTATCTTTTTACTATTCTATATAGATTTTTAATATAAATCAATAGGTCATTTATTACACTTAATATACAATATATTAACATTTTACATTATAAAAATTTCAATTCTATAAAGTTTATTAAGTTTTTAACTATTGTATTTTTTGTTGTGTAGTAATAACTGTGGTGTTATAATGTTTTTACAAGTGTATATACACTTGTAAAAACATTATAACAGAAAAGGGTGTAAATATGAGGAATATTTTAAAAGAAAATATTTTGCAGTTGAAAAAAGAAAAAAATGCTATAATACTTGCTCATTTATACGAGCCTGCTGAAATACAAGAAATTGCTGATTATGTTGGAGATTCATACTATCTAAGCAAAATTGCTCGTGATTGTGAAGAAGAATTAATTATATTCTGTGGAGTAAAATTTATGGGGGAAAGTTCTAAAATTTTATCTCCACACAAAAGGATTATCTTACCAGCCACTAATGCTGGATGTCCAATGGCCGATATGGCTGAGGCCTCTGATTTAAAAGAAATGATAGAAAAATATCCAAACGCTTTTAAAGTATGTTATATAAATTCTTCTTATGAAGTTAAAGCCCTTTGTGATGTTTCTGTTACCTCATCTAGTGCTTTAGATATTTTAAAAAACGTACCTAATAAAGAAATTTTATTTTTGCCAGATAGAAATTTAGGTAGTTACATAGCTGAATTTTTCCCCGAAAAAAAGTTTATTCTATGGGAAGGCTTCTGTCCTACTCATGAAAGACTGACTTCTGAAGAAGTATTAAATGCTAAGAAATATCATCCAAATGTGAAAATTTTAGCTCATCCAGAATGTAACAAACCTGTTAGAGATTTGGCTGATTATATAGGAAGTACAAGTGGTATCATAAATTATGCTACAAAATGTGAAGATGAAGAATTTATAATTTGTACAGAGGAAGGTATTTTGTATGAATTAAATAAAAGAAATCCTAATAAGAAGTTTTACTTCCCTGAAAGAATGATTTGTCCTAACATGAAAAAAACTTCTTTGGAAAAAGTTTATGATGCTTTATGTGGAAAAATAGATGAAGTTGTTCTAGATAAAGAAATATCAGAAAAAGCTTTAACATCTCTAGAAAACATGCATAAATTAGGGGAGATGGTTCTTTGTGGAAAGTAAATATGTAGACGTTTTAGTAGTCGGGTCTGGTGTTGCTGGATTATACTGTGCTCTAAATCTTCGCCAAGATTTAGATGTAATGGTAGTTTCAAAGGATAAAATAGATTGTACTAATACATCTTTAGCTCAGGGTGGTATTTCTGTAGCTAGAGATTTGGATGATGTTTCATTTTTTGCGCAGGATACTTTAAAAGCTGGTAGATATGAAAATGATATTCAAGCTGTGAATGTGCTAACAAAAGAATCTATTGAAAACGTAGATTACCTAGTCTCTTTGGGACTTGATGTTGATAAAGATGAAAATGGTAATTGGGATTATACAAAAGAAGGTGCTCACTGTGTAAATAGAATTATACATACACAAGATAATACGGGCGAAAATGTTGAAAAAACCCTTGTTAAAAATGCTTTTGAACATAAAAATATAAGGATTTCAGAGGATACATTCCTTGTTGATATAATTGAAAGAAACGACAAATGCATTGGCGCCATCTTATTAAAAGATAAAGAACAAATCAATGTATTTGCTAAATTTGTAGTTCTTGCTTGTGGTGGAATTGGTGGTTTATATAAAAACTCTACTAGCCAAAGAATTTTAAGAGGAGATGGTTTAGCTGTAGCTCTTAGACATGAAATAGAACTTAAAGATATTAATTATATTCAAATTCATCCAACTGCTTTTTATGATGAATCTGGTGATGAAAGAAGATTTTTAATATCTGAATCTGTAAGAGGTGAAGGTGGAAAGCTTTACAATATTAATGGAGAAAGATTTGTGGACGAACTTCAACCTAGAGACGTGGTATCTGAAGCAATTTTTAATGAAATGAAAAAAACTAATACACCTTATGTGTATCTTGATATTAGTTTCTTAAATGAAGAATATCTTAAAAATCGCTTCTATACTATTTATAATAAATGTTTAGAAAAAGGCACTGATATTACAAAAGAGCCTATAAAAGTTTCTCCTGCTCAACATTATTTTATGGGTGGTATCAAGGTTGATTTAAATAGTAAAACTTCCATGAAAAATCTGTATGCTGTTGGCGAAACTGCTTGTACAGGAATTCATGGTGCCAATAGGCTTGCTAGCAACTCTTTACTTGAGGGCCTTGTTTTCTCTAAAAGAGCGGCTCAAAATATTAATGAAAATGTAGATAAATTTAACCTTACAAAAGTTGATATTGATGAAATGTATACTAGTAGAGAAGAAATCGAAGAAGAAAATAGACGTATAGTTGTAAATGCTATTAAAGATAAGGGTGGAGTTATAGATGATTAATTTTTTAGTAGTAGATAAAATAATTAAAGATGCTCTTGTGGAAGATATCCCAGGAGAAGATATAAGTACCAATTCTGTAATTAGTGAAGATAGTAATTCTACTGTAGATTTGATTTGCAAAGAAGAAGGAATAATTGCCGGACTTAAAGTTTTTGAAAGAGTATTTAAAATTCTTGGTAATGTTGAAGTTACTTTTCTAAAAAATGATGGCCATAAAATTTATCCTGGTGATAAAATAGCTCTTATAAAAGGAAATACTAGGTTTATTCTTCAAGGTGAGCGTGTTGCTCTAAATTTATTACAAAGAATGAGTGGTATTGCCACACTTACTAATAGATATGTTAAAGAAATTGAGCACACTAATGCAAAATTATTAGATACTCGCAAAACTACACCTAACTTAAAAATCCTTGAAAAATACGCTGTTAAAGTTGGTGGTGGTCATAATCATAGATTTAATTTATCTGATGGTGTTATGCTAAAAGACAATCATATTGCAGCAGCTGGCGGTATTACTAATGCTGTTAAGCTTTGTAGAGAAAATTCTTCTTTTGTTAGAAAAATTGAAGTTGAAACTGAAACCTTAGATATGGTTAAAGAAGCTCTGCAAGCTAAAGCAGATATTATTATGCTAGATAATATGAGTTTAGAAGTGGCAAAAGAAGCAATAAGTATGATTAGTGATAAAGCCATTATTGAGTTTTCTGGTAATGTAAGATTGGAAAATATTAAATCTATTGCTGAGATTGGTGTTGACTGCATATCTGTGGGTGCTCTTACTCACTCTGTAAAAAATCTTGATCTTAGTATGAAAAACTTAAAAAATATATAAATATAATATGTAAAAATAAAGAGTAATAATTTTAGATGATTTTTATCTAAAATTATTACTCTTTTTATTTATCAAATAATGTTTTAGATATATTAAACTAAATTTAGCAGTTGACAACTATAGTTGTCATACTCATAATGTGATTAGTTAGAAGTATTATATTCCATTAAATAATTGTTTAGTGGAAGATATTTTTAGTTATGAGGAGGACAAGGCTATTGAATAATATAGATTATTATGGAAAAATATTGTGGGATTATCATAAATTAAATCAAAAAGCTGAAAAGGCTGAAATTATCTTAGGGTTTGGAAGCCATGACTTGCATGTTGCTAGAAGATGTGCTGAACTTTTCCTAAAAGGATATGGTGATAATATAATTTTTACTGGTGGTTTTGGTAGAATTACTAAAAATATATGGAATATGACTGAAGGAGAAAAATTCGCAGAAGTTGCTATAAGTATGGGTGTTCCCAAAAATAAGATTATTATTGAAAATGAAGCTTCCAATACTGGCGAAAATATAAATAAAATAAAAAAACTATTAAAAGATTTAGACTTGCACCCTTCCTCTTTTTTAGTAGTAGATAAACCTTATAGAGAAAGAAGAACTTTCGCTACCATAAAAAAACAGTGGTCAGATATTCATTTTCTTATTACATCTCCTCAATATAACTATGAAGAATATTGTTCTTTTTATTCTAGTGGAGAAATTTCAAAAGATGAATTTATAAGCATTATGGTTGGTGATTTACAGCGAATTGATTTATATGGGAAAAATGGATTTCAAATTAAACAAGATATTCCTGTTGAAGTTATTAATGCTTATGATAAATTAATTAGTTTAGGATATGTTAAACACTTATTATCAACAAAATAACAAGGAGAACTCTCTCAAGGAGTTCTCTTCATCTTGAACTTATATTATTATTGTGTACGATTATAGTAACATCCTTTTATATAGTCTAAATCTTCATTTATCTTCTCTTGTAAAAGAACATTATTTTCTTTGCTTCGAGAAAAGTTTTTTATTTCTAGTTTTAACTCACTTATGTCTAACTTAATTGCTTCTATTTCTTTATTTATTGATGCAAGTTTTTCATATAATAATTTATTTGTATTATTTAATAACTCTTTATCCATATCCATACCTCCAGAATTCATTCTATATATATTATTAGCTTTTTTTAGTTTATAATAACGAAAAATGTCAACATTATGCTGACATTTTTATATTTAAATTCCTCTATACTCTTTTATACTTTCCTTATATTACGAGTAGCCACTATATTAACACCTGTACTAGCTACATTTTTTACTAATATATCTCCTATTTTTATAGGAGCATCTATTTCAACATTTTTCAATGCTTTTATACATTCTTGAATTTTACATTTTGGTATATCATTTTCTGTCTTAACCGATACAACTGACATATTTCCACCATTAACTTTTACCACAGAAGTAACTATTCTTGTAGGATTAGTAAGTTCTTTTTGAGCATATTCTTTTCCTCGCTTACAGCTATATCCTGTAACATCTATTATCTCTGCTCCAATCATCTCAACATTTAAATTGCATCCAAGAGGACATCCTATACATGTTAACTCTACATAGTTCGATTCTCTTGTCAAAGCTTCCATTTTTATGCCTCCTCTATCTTTATTGTTATATTATTTATATTCTCGAAAATGGATAACTGTACTTTCTTCAATAGTACTTCTTCCATCTCTCCTGGGTCATTATTTTTCTTTTCTTATGAATAATCTGATAATCATCAACATATACTCCTATATAATGATCCTTAAATACATTTGCCACCCTAAATCTTATTATTAGTTCATTAGGCATATTATCAATATTTATAGTTTTTGGCGCAGTGTATCTTACGCCATCTATTGGATTTATTTCTATACCTATTTGACGGAATAGCTCATTTTCTGGTATTAAACCACAGGATAATAACAATATATCACAAGAATAGTACTCTTCACTTCCATCAACTATTTTTCCATCTTTAAATTCGGCTATGGTAACACCTTCTACTCTTTCCTTTCCCTTTATATCAACTACCGTATGGCTTAATTTAAGAGGTATGCTATTATCATCTAAACATTGAACTATATTAAATATCTTTTATACAGATGTGATAAAGCTGTATCGTTATCACATCGTATGACCCTATTTCTAAAAAAATAAAGCCAAGTAAATAAACGCAACAAAACTTGCTTTTATATTACTTGACTCCTTATCTCTATTAATATAATTTTTATTTATTTTTTATTATCAACTTACTACCATGGTATAATCATAAATAACCATGCTGCTAATGCACCACCTACGATTGGTCCTAAAATTGGTACTATAGCATAATCCCATCTAGAACTTCCTTTTCCTTTTATCGGTAAGATTGCATGAGCTATTCTTGGTCCTAAATCTCTAGCTGGGTTTATAGCATATCCAGTTAATCCACCTAAAGACATACCTATTGATACTATTATTCCAAATACAAATAGATAATTTAATCCCATGTTTCCAACACCTGCAACATTGCCAATTCCTTTTATTGCAAATACTAAAACGAAAGTCCCTATTATTTCACTTAAGAAATTATATGGTTTGTTTTCTATTGATGGAGCAGTACAAAATACACCTTTTAATGTATTTGGATCATCTGTTTCATCAAATTGACATTTAAATAAAATATATACTAAACATGCACCTGCAAATGCTCCTGCTAACTGTGCAATTATATATCCTGGTACCATAGACCAAGCAAATGAACCATCAATGGCTAATGCTATAGTTAAAGCTGGATTAAAATGCGCTCCTGATGCTGCTCCAAATATAAATGCTGGTAATAGTACTGCAAGACCCCAACCTATTGTAATTTGTATTGATCCTGCACCTTTCATTCCCGATTTATCCAGACATACGTTCGCAACTACACCGTCTCCCAATAAAATTAGAATCATCGTACCCAAAAATTCACCTATGTATGGTAACATTAATATTCACTCCCCCACTTAATTTAATTATTAGCTTAAGCTAGTTGCCTCTTTTGCTTTTGCTTCTTCTTCATCTTCTTTTGCCCATCCATAAGAACGTTTAACTGCCTTGTTCCATCCTTCAATTTTTTCTTTTCTTTCTTCACATGATATAGCTGGTTCAAATATTTTATCTATACCCCAGTTTTTGATTACATCTTCTTTACTTTGCCAATATCCGACAGCAAGACCTGCTAAGTATGCAGCACCCATAGCTGTAGTTTCTACACAAACTGGACGTTTAACTGGTGCATCAATCATATCACTTTGCATTTGCATTAATAAATTATTAGCACTTGCTCCACCATCAACTTTTAACGCTTCTAAGTCTATTCCTGAATCAGCTTTCATAGCATGTAATACATCATTTACTTGGAATGCTAATGATTCTAACGTAGCCCTAATTATATGATATTTATTTACACCACGTGTAAGTCCTACTATTGTACCCCTTGCATATTGATCCCAGTGTGGAGCTCCAAGTCCTGTAAATGCAGGTACCACATAACATCCATTAGTATCATCAACTTTTTTAGCCATATATTCTGAGTCAGCTGCTGAATCTAATATTTTAAGTTCATCTCTTAACCATTGTATTGATGCACCGGCAACGAATATAGAACCTTCAAGTGCATAGTTTACTTTTCCATCAAGCCCCCAAGCTATAGTAGTAACTAATCCATTTTTAGAATATACTGGAGTTTCTCCTGTATTCATTAACATAAAGCATCCTGTACCGTATGTATTTTTCGCTTCTCCTGCTTTAAAGCAAGTTTGACCAAATAAAGCAGCTTGTTGATCACCTGCAGCTCCTGATATTGCTATTTCTTTACCAAAGTATGAAGCATCAGTATATCCATATATAGCACTTGATGGTTTAGCTTCTGGCAACATAGACTCTGGTATATTTAATTCTTCTAATATTTCTTTATCCCAAGTTAAATCTTTTATATTAAATAATAATGTACGAGATGCATTTGAATAGTCTGTTACATGAACTTTACCCTTAGTTAATTTCCATATTAACCAAGTTTCTACTGTACCAAATAACAGCTCTCCTTTTTCTGCTCTTTCTCTTACTCCTTCTACGTTATCTAATATCCATTTTAATTTTGTACCAGAGAAGTAAGCATCTATTATAAGACCAGTTTTTTCTCTAAACTTATCTGTAAGACCTTTTTCTTTTAGTGTATCGCAATACTCTGATGTTCTTCTGCATTGCCAAACTATAGCATGATATACTGGTTCTCCAGTGTTTTTGTCCCATACAATAGTTGTTTCTCTTTGATTAGTAATACCTATTGCAGCTATGTCTTCTGCACCTATTCCTAGTTTTGCCATTGCTTCAACTGCAACACCTAACTGAGATGACCATATTTCATTTGCATCATGCTCAACCCATCCTGGTTTAGGAAAATATTGTGTAAATTCTTTTTGTGCTACGCTACACATTTCTCCTTTCTCATTGAACAATATACATCTGTTACTAGTGGTTCCTGCATCAAGTGCCATTACATATTTTGGCATATTCCTTTCCTCCTAATTTTATAATTAAATTTTAATTAATAAGCTTAAACAATTCATTTTAAAACGTTTTCCTGTGTTGTATAATTATTTTTTTTAAATAGTTTTACGCAAAAAAAATAATACTAAATAGAGGCTTACGCCTATTTAGTATTACTCTCCAATTCTCATGTATTTTTATTCAATTTTATACTTCACACATACTTATTTAATTTTATATTTAAATGTTAACATACTATTTTTTCAGTAGCAACTATTGATATTTTATTAACAAAATAATTTTTATTTATAAAAAATTTATCTAAAATAAATTTTTAAAAGCCATTAATATAGAATTTATTAATGGCTTTTTTATATCTATATATCTAATTTAACATCGTAAAACTTCATCCAATTATTAAACTGAATTAAATAAGCGATAACTTGTGGACCAGTCATCAATTGGCCATACCAAGGTTGCTCAAAAGATGCACCTCCTGTATCAACTAATCCAGATACAAAGTCATAATCCACAATTTGATGAATTGGAGAAGTTTTGTCTTCTAAAATCAATCTTAACATTCGACTAACTTCTTTAGTATACTCAGGATTGTGAGTTTTTGGATAAGGACTTTTCTTCCTATCTATAATCTCATTTGGAACTAAACCTCTTACAGCTTCACGAAGTAATCCTTTTTCTCTGCCATATAATAGCTTCACATCTTTTGGTAAATTGAAAGCATATTGTACTAATTTCTTGTCAGCAAAAGGTACTCTTCCTTCCAAACTATTAGACATGGTCATTCTATCTTTTCTATTAATTAAAGTAAGCATAAAGTGCTTAATATTGATATAAGATAATTCTCTTATTATTCTATCTTCGTGACTCTCTCCTGGTAATTTCTGTACTCTATTTATACTATCTCTACAAGTTTGTTTTACATATTCTTCAATAGGAAGTGATTTTAAATCATCTTTTAAAATATTTTTTCTATAACCTATAGAGTTGGCCCAAGGAAATATTTCAATAGAGTCGTACTCTCTTGTAAACCAAGGATATCCTCCAAATACTTCATCCGCACATTCTCCCGATAAAGCTACTGTAGCGTATTTTCTTACTTCTTTTGAAAATAAATATAGAGATGAATCTATATCCGCCATGCCTGGCAAATCAGCAGCTATAGTTGCATCATCTAATGCGTGTGCCAAATCAACATTATCTAAAACAATGCTATGATGATTGCTTTCTAAGAAATCTACCATCCTCTTTACATATTCTGAGTCAGAATTTGGTTGATATAAACTTTTCTTAAAATATTTATCATTGTCTTCATAGTCAATAGAAAAAGTATTTAAGGTATCAAATCCATTTTCTTTAAATTTATCAAAGGCAACCTTCGAAATTATACTTGAGTCAAGTCCTCCAGATAAAAAGGTACATACAGGGACATCACTAACAAGCTGATTTTCTATTATTTCTACTAATAAATCTCTAACAGTATTTTTTGTTTTTTCTAAATCATCTTCATGTTCTCTTGCTTCTAGTTTCCAGTACTCATTTAAACTTATGCCTTTTTCATTAAATATTAAATAAAATGCTGGTGGGACTTCTTTTATATCTTTAAATATTCCACTGCCTAGGTTTCGTCCTGGTCCTAAAGACATAAGTTCAAGCAAACCATCTTTATCTACTACTGAATCTACAGATGGATGTTTCAATAAAGTTTTCATTTCCGATGCAAAAACTAAATTACCATCTTTATAAGAGTAAAAAAGTGGTTTAATACCCAGTGGATCTCTACATAAAAATAGCTCTTGATTATATTCGTCCCAAATTCCAAAAGCAAAAATACCATTAAGATATTCTACACAATTTTTACCATATTCGATATATGATGTTAACAGAACCTCTGTATCACCATAAGAATCAAAAGAATATCCTTTTACAAGTAATTTAGTTCTAACTTCTTCTGTGTTATAAAGTTCTCCATTATAACAAATAGTATATTCTTTATTACCTATTTTTTTCGTCATAGGTTGAAGACCTCCAGTTGGATCAACTATAGCAAGTCTTCTATGACCAATTAATGCATGATCATAAACTTGTAATCCTCCTGAATCAGGTCCTCTAAGCTTTAGTGTATTAATCATTTTATCCATTATATTGGAGTAATCTCTTATATTATTTTTAAGATTAGACCATCCTACAATTCCACACATAATATAGCCTCCATTTGTTCAAGATATATTACTATATGATGAATACATAATTTTTGATACAGCTAAGGTTTATTTATTTTCATTAAAATTTTAATATAGTTAATTTTATTCAAATATATAGTATATAATTAGGTATTTCCCTTATTTTTTTAATTTATTCATCTTTTATACATACTTTAAAAGTATCTTTTGTATACTTAGCTACATTTTGAATTAGGTTTATAAAAATTCTTTCTATAATTTTTAAATCACCTTGAGTTATTATTTCCTCATCACCACGGTTCAATTCCACATCTATATTTTTTATCAAAATCATTATAAAAAATTAGCAATTGTTCCTTTAAATATTTTCATTTCTAATTTTAACTGTTCTAGACTGCTCATTTAGTACTAATTCTTTGAATTTATATTCATCTTTATTTTACAAGTTATAATTAATCGCATTTCCAAATTTTCTATATTTTCTTAGCTAAGAATTTACTCAAGCTAATATCTCTTATATCTCAAGTGACTTGATTAAGTAATCATCTGCACTTAAATCCAATATATTAACTTTATCCTCCAAGGAAGTTTTTGCTGAAATAACTATAATAGGTATGTCTTGTTTTTCTCTAATTTGTTTTATTAATTCTTCTCATTAAAATAAAATTTTTTCCATATATTATTTAATTCATTCCATCTCGACAAATATATTTAAGTTATTATAATTTCTAGGAATAATTTTTTATAGAAATGTAGAATATATACTTAATCCTAAAGGGTGAAATAAAGTTCTCAAAGAATATTTTCATGATTCAATTATTTTTATTCTTAAAAGTGAAAGATCTAGAATAAAATAAGCTATTTATTTTCATAGATAGCTTATTTTATTCTTTTAAAATATTTTGTAAATATTTAGTTTTTATGGTATTCTATAATATCATGAAAATTATTTTAATTAAATTCGGAGGAATTAAAATGTCATTTTTACTCTTAATTATAGGTTTCTTTTTCCTTATAAAAGGAGCTGATTTATTCGTAGAAGGGTCATCATCTATTGCAAAAAAATTTAATGTTCCTTCTATGGTCATAGGACTTACAATTGTTGCCATGGGAACAAGTGCTCCAGAAGCAGCTGTAAGTATTACATCATCATTAGCTGGACAAAATGATATGAGTGTAGCTAATGTTGTGGGATCAAACTTTTTCAACATACTTGTAGTTCTTGGTGTTTCATCAATAATCGCTACACTACCTGTTCAAAAAGGTACAATAAAAAAGGATGCACCTTTTTTATTATTAGTTAGTGTTTTGTTATTACTATTTGGATTAAATTTAAATATTGGTAGAATAGAAGGATTAATACTACTAGCAGTATTTACATATTTCTTAATCGATACAATAAAATCTGCTAAAAAAGGTAACCCAGAAACTGCTAACGAAGCTGCAACAACTATGGATGTAGAAGTTACTGAACAATCATCTATGTCAAAAACTATTTTATTAAGTATAATTGGAGTTGTTGGTATAGTATTAGGCGGAGATATGGTTGTTAATTCTGCTACTGATATAGCAACATCTTTTGGAATGAGTGCTAACTTAGTTGGATTAACAATAGTTGCTATCGGTACATCTTTACCAGAATTTGTAACATCTGTTGTTGCAATAAAAAAAGGTGAAACAGAAATAGCAATAGGAAACATTATAGGATCTAATATCTTTAATATCCTATTTGTTTTAGGGTTGGCTACAATTATAAGCCCTATAACTATAAGTACGTTTGCCTTAATAGATGTAATATTTATGGTTGCTATAACTGTTCTTTTATACTTCTTTATGAAAAAAGATAATTCACTTGTAAAATCACAAGGTATTATATTCCTTATATTATACTTGGCTTATATGGCTTATACTATTATGAGATAAATAACTACTAAAAAGTAGCTATCACATAAACAATAATAAAAAAATACCTATGAAATATATAATTATATAATTCCTTAGGTATTTTTTAGGTATATTAATTTTTATCTATTTTTCCAAGTTAAGATAGGTTTTTTAACTGCTCTTGCATCATCAACTCTACTAACAATAGTATTATGTGGTGCTGAAGTTAATAATTGTGGATTTTCTCTTCCTTCTTTTGCTATGGATTTCATAGCTTCTATAAACTTATCTAGAGTCTCCAAGGTTTCTGTTTCAGTTGGTTCTATCATCATTGCTTCTCTTATTATTAACGGAAAGTAAACTGTTGGCGGATGATATCCATAGTCTAACATTCTTTTTGCAATGTCCATTGTATTGTATTCTTTATGAGGTCCTCTTAATACAAATTCATGTTTACAAATTTCATCTATTGGTAAATCATAATCTTCTTTTAGATTTTCTTTTAGGTAATTTGCATTTAAAACAGCCATTTCGCTTGCTTTTTTAAGTCCATCTCTACCCATAGTTAAGATATATGCAAAAGATCTAACCATTACAGCAAAGTTTCCATAGTAATTTTTAATTTTTCCTATAGAGTCCTTTTTATCATAATTTAATATATATTTATCATCTACTTTTTCTATTATTGGCACTGGTAAATAAGGAATTAAATCTTTTTTCACTCCCACAGGGCCACTTCCTGGTCCTCCTCCACCATGAGGCGCTGCAAATGTTTTGTGTAGATTTAAATGAACCACATCAAATCCCATGTCTCCAGCTCTAGTTATTCCCATAATTGCATTTGTATTTGCACCGTCATAATATAAAAGTCCTCCAGCTTCATGAACTAGGCTTGCTATTTCTTCTATATTTCTTTCGAATAATCCTAAAGTACTTGGATTAGTTAACATTAATGCTGCTACTTCATCATTTAATACTTCTTTTAATTTATTTATATCAACTGCTCCATTTTTAGTTGATTCAACTTCAATAATATCAAACCCAGCCATATTTGCACTGGCAGGATTTGTTCCATGAGCAGAGTCTGGTACTATAACCTTAGTTCTTTTTAAATCGCCTCTACTTTCATGATATTTTCTTATCATCATAAGCCCTGTATATTCTCCATGGGCTCCTGCTGAAGGTTGTAAGGTAACCTCATCCATTCCTGTTATTTCACATAACATTTTTGATAAATTATACATTAATTCTAAAGATCCTTGTGATGTTTCAATAGATTGATAAGGGTGCATATTAGTAAATTTATTAAGTGAAGCCATATCTTCGTTTATTTTTGGATTATATTTCATAGTACAAGATCCTAGAGGATAAAATCCTGTATCCACACCAAAATTCTTATTTGATAATAGAGTGTAATGTCTTACTACATCTAATTCACTTAATTCAGGTAATTCTAAATCAGTTTTTCTTATCATATTGTAATCTAGTATTTCATCTAATTTTACAAGTTCTACATCTAGTTTAGGAAGAGAATAAGCTTTTCTTCCTTCTTTGGAAATTTCAATTAATAAGCTATTATATTCTTTCATTTTATATTCCCTCCATAATTCTCATTAATTTATCTATTTCATTAACACTTCTTTTTTCAGTTACGCAAATCATAGTACAACCTGCTAATTCTGGATAATCTTTGCCTAAATCATATCCACCAAGTATATTATTTTCTAATAACTTTTTATTTAACTCATCTACTTCAATTGGTGATTTTACAACAAATTCATTAAAGAATCTTCCTTTAAATAGTGGTTGAAATTTTCTACCTTGGCTTATTTTCTTAGCTGCATAATGTGACTTTTGCATATTTTGCATTGCAACTTCTTCATAGCCCTTTTTACCCATAGTCGCCATATAAATTGCTGAGTTTAAAGCACACAAACCTTGGTTTGAGCATATATTTGAAGTTGCCTTTTCACGTCTAACATGTTGTTCTCTAGTTTGAAGAGTTAAACAGTAACATCTATTTCCATCTCTATCCACTGTTTGGCCAACTACTCTACCAGGCATTTTTCTTATCAAGCCTGATTTTATAGCTAAGAATCCTACATAAGGTCCTCCATAGTTTAATGCATTTCCTAAAGGTTGAGCATCTCCAACAGCAATATCTGCTCCCACTTCTCCTGGAGATTTTAGCACACTTAAAGTTATTGGATTTACACTTAGTACATACATAGCTTTTTTATCATGAGCTATTTTGCCAACTTCATCCACATCTTCTATGACACCAAAAAAGTTTGGGTTTTGTATTAGTACACAAGCAGTATCCTCATCTACTATTTCATTCAATCTATTTAAATCCGTAATACCTGACTCCCTATCATAATCTACTTCCACAACTTCACAATTATTAAATTGTAAATAGGTTTTTAATATTTTTCTTGTCTCTGGATGAACAGTTTTTCCTACTACTACTTTTTTACGTCTAGTTTTTGAAGCTGCTAATAAACATCCTTCCACTGCTGCTGTTGCACCATCATACATAGATGCATTTGCTATATCCATTTTTGTTATTTCTGCTATCATTGATTGAAATT